>CAYYHO010000168.1:0-4432 GCA_964471725.1 uncultured Methyloversatilis sp.
ACGAGGCCCCGGAAAGTCAGGCGCTCTCAGGCTGAGAGGCGGACGCGGCTTTGCGACGGCACATGCCGCGCGAGGAAATCCATCTGGTCGGCGAGGATGTTGCGGTTGCAGAGGATCAGGTATTCGGCCTTGTTGGGCACGTAGGGTGCGTACAGCAACTGCATGCCGGCTTGCTCGGGCGTGCGTCCGCTCTTGCGCTGGTTGCAGGAACGGCAGGCCGTGACGACGTTCATCCAGATGTCGCGGCCGCCCTGCGAAACCGGGGCGACGTGGTCGCGTGTCAGCCGCTGGCTGGGCAGGCTCTCGCCGCAGTAGGCGCAGATATGCCGGTCGCGATGAAACAGTTCCTGGTTGTCGAGCGGCGGAATCTGGTTGAATTGCCGGCCGCCGAGGGCCCGGCCCTTGATGGCGATGATGCTGTTGGCGCGGATTTCGGATGGCTGCCCGGTCAGCCGGCTGAGGCCGCCATGAATCGTGAAGCTGTGCTCGCCGACCGCCCAGGCGACCTGATCCTTGGCGTAATAGAAGCAGGCATGTTGCCACGTCACCCAGCGGTGCGGCACGCCATGGGGGTCGAGGGTGAGGATCAGGGGGTACGCGTTCATGAGCCGGACGGCAATCGCCTTACAATGTGTCCCGAAGCCTATCAGAGCATTGTGACGATGGAAAGTTCGACTTGGCAGCCGGAACAGACCCGGGAATTGCGCGGATTTCCCGGGCAGGGGTTTCCGCTGCGAGCCCTCGTCGTGTCGCTGTTCCTCCACGCGCTGCTGCTCCTCGCGCTAATGCCGCAGTTCCAGCAGGCGCCCAATGCGGTCCTGCCGGCCCCGGTGTTGCGGGGCGTACTGCTGCCTGCGCCGCAGCCGGTTGCTGCGCCTCTTGCGCCACCGGCCACGTCTGCCCTGCCAGCGCCGATGGCGCGCAGTGCGCCACGCCCGGTCCGCGAAACGGTTCCGGAAGTCCGTCCAGCTGTCCCGCAGTTAATTGCCCCTGTGACGACGACGCCTGCTGTTCCGCTGCCGGCGCCGACAGCCGGGTCAAGTGACGCGCCGACGATGCGCCAAATTCCCGGCCCGGCAACATCGGTCTTGCCGCTGGAAAGCGATGAGCGCGGCCTCAATGCCGCCGGTTTGCGGCAGTTCCGGCTTGCGCTGGCCGGTGAGGCGCGCCGGTTCCGCAGCTATCCGTCGGCGGCCAGGCTGGAAGAGTTGACCGGCACTGCCGAAGTGCGCGTCAGCGTGGAATCGGGCGGCATGACGCGCCGCGTCGAGCTGAGCCGCTCCAGCGGCCATGGCGCGCTCGACAAGGCGGCGCTGGAGATGCTGCGGCAGGCGGTCGTGCGCGTCGAGCTGCCCGAGTCGCTGCGCGGACGCGGATTCGCGGTGTTGCTGCCGGTTGTTTTCGAAGTCGAGGAGTAGCCGCTTACCCGTGCTGCGGTGCGGGCGACGTCGAAATCGGCGGCGCAATCGCCTCGACATGAAAGCCGAAGCGTCCCGCGGCGCGGTCGGCGAAATAGTGGCGCAGGGTGATCGCGATGGTGCGAAAGGCGATCTCCTCCCAGGGGATGCTGGCCTCGTCGAACAGCGCCACCTCGAGGCTTTCGGCGCCGGGGGCGAAGTCTTCCCCGAGCAGGCGGGCGCGATAGACGACATGCACCTGGTTGATGTGCGGCACCGAAATCAGTGTGTAGAGCTCGTCGACCTCGATGCGGGCGCAGGCTTCCTCGCGGGTCTCGCGCGCGGCGGCCTCGGCGACGGTTTCCTGGTTTTCCATGAAGCCGGAGGGCAGCGTCCAGAAACCGCGGCGCGGTTCGATGGCGCGGCGGCACAGCAGGATGCGGCCTCCCCAGACCGGCAAGGCGCCGACCACCATGCGCGGGTTGCGGTAATGGATGGCGCCGCAGGCGCTGCAGACATGACGCGGCATATGATCCCCCTGCGGAACCTGCAGGCTGACAGGTGCGGCACAGGTGCAACAATAATTGATGACCGGATCCATGCCGGGATTCTAGCGTGCGCGGCGGGCTGTCGCAGCGGGCATGACAAGAAGCTGCGGCAGTGGTCTAATTCCCGGTTCGTTCAATTGCCTGCCCGAATCTTTACTTATTGCCATGCCACTCGCCGGCGACCCCAAGCCATTCAATCAGGACAAGCTGCAAGAACTCAAGGCGCTGGGTGACCTGCCCTCGCCCAAGGGGGCGGCCCTGGCAGTGATGCGCCTGACGCGCCAGGACGATGTGTCGGTACCCGAACTGGCCCGTACCGTGCAGACCGACCCGGCGCTGGTGGCGCGCCTGATCAAGGCCGCCAACGCTGCGCAGCATGGTTCGCATCGGCCGGTGGCCGCGGTGCAGGATGTGCTGATCCTGCTGGGGATTGCCACGGTGCGCAATCTGGCATTGAGCTTTTCGCTGCTGTCCGGGCACCGCAGCGGGCGTTGCGCCAACTTCGACTATCGCCGCTTCTGGTCCCGTTCCCTGGCGTTTGCCGTGGCCGCACAGGAAATCAGTGCCCAGGTACGTGCCGCTCCGCCCGAAGAAGCTTTCAGCGTCGGTCTGCTCAGTGGCATCGGCGAACTCTCTCTGGCAACCGTTTTCCCCGACGCCTATTCCCGGTTGCTCGGGCAGCACAAGGCCGCCGCCGGCGCTGCGCTAGCCAGCCTTGAACAACAGGCCTTCGCCATCACCCATGTCGAATTGACGGCGGCCATGTTGCACGACTGGGGTCTGCCGCGCATGTTCGTCGACACCGTGCTGTTGCATGAAGCGCCCGAAAGTGCTGCCTTTCCATCCGATTCGCGCCTTTATGCATTGACCTGGACCTTGGCGCTGGCGCGGCAGATTGCCGACATCTGCATCGCCGCGGAGCCGGACCGCCGCGGACTGATGTCCAAATTGCTGCTGACGGGCAGCAAGTTGTCCCTCGAGGGCGAGGCACTGACGGCCTTGTGCGACCGGGTGGTGCGGGACTGGCAGGCGTGGGCTGCGCAACTGAGCATCGATGCGCCCGTGGTGCCCCCCTTCGAGGAACTCTCCGAGCCGGCGGCGGCGCCCGAATTGTCGCCTGCCGGCATGCCGAGCGCGGCGGACAATTTGCGGGTGCTGGTCGTCGATGGCGACAGCAGCATGCGATCGCTGTTGCGGTCGATCCTGACGCATGCCGGCTATGCGGTCTTCGAGGCGAGCGATGGCCAGCAGGGTTTCGACAAGGCGCTGGAAGTGCTCCCGCACATCCTGATCACCGACTGGGCGATGACTGGCCTCGATGGCGTCGAACTGACGCGCGCCCTGCGGCAGACCAAGCTCTGCCGCAGCACCTACATCCTCATCCTGACCGCCCTGGATGCCGAGGAAAAACTGGTCGAAGCCTTCGATGCCGGCGTGGACGACTTCATGAGCAAGCCGCTCAAGGCGCGGGTATTGGGCGCCCGCTTGCGTGCGGCCCAGCGCGTGCTGACCTTGCAGCGCGAAGTCAGGCGCGACCATGAGGAAATCCGTCGCTTTGCCGCCGAACTGGCGGTTTCCAACCGCCGCTTGCAGGAGGCCGCGCTCACCGACGTGCTGACCGGATTCCCCAATCGGCGCTACGCCATCGAGCGTTTCCAGGAAGAGTGGCTGGCGAGCGACCGCAACCTGCGGCCGCTGACCTGCATGATGATCGACTTCGACAACTTCAAGGCGATCAACGATGCCCATGGCCACGCGATCGGCGATAACGTGCTGAAGCAGGCCTCCCTGGCGATCAAGCGGGCGTTGCGGGCGCACGACGTGCTGTGTCGCACGGGTGGCGACGAATTCATGGTGATCTGCCCCGAAACCGACCTCACTGCCGGGCTGCTGTGCGGAGAGCGGATCCGCAAACTGGTTGCCGAAATCCACCTGGGCGAGGGTTCGCTGCAGATCAAATGCAGCATCAGCATCGGCGTCGCCATGCGCACTCCGGATACTCCGGATATCGATGCCCTGATCCGCTGTGCCGATGAAGGCGCTTACCGGGCCAAAGGGCTGGGCAGGAACTGCGTGGCGACCGTGCAGTAGTGCAATGGCGCAACCGGTCGGTCGAGCAGTGCAAGGCTCGGGCGGCTAGCAGGAAAAAATACTTAAAAACATAAGATAAGACCAATTTTGTAAGGCTTTTTCTTACAAGGCGCTCACATCCTATTCTTACAAAAGGATGGTCTTTCCGCTGATTTTCTCCTTGCCAAATAGCGCCGACAATGCCATCACTGCCAAACGGGCATGCGCGGAAAGTCTCCGGGCCCTGGGTTGGCGGCAATGCTAGGAGCGCACAGATGAAACCGACTGACACCTACAACGACATAAAGGAAGTCAATCTTGCCTACCTGATGCTGGCGCAGAACATGGTCCGTTCCGATCGGGAAGCCGCCGTGTTCCGCCTGGGCATCAGCGAGGAGATTGCCGACATCCTGGAAA
>CAYYHO010000169.1:0-4417 GCA_964471725.1 uncultured Methyloversatilis sp.
ATCCTCGCCACGCGCGAAGACCACATCGTGCCCTGGCAGTCCGCCTATCTGAGCCGCCAGCTGCTGGGCGGCGAATCGCGCTTCATCCTCGGCGCCTCCGGCCATGTCGCCGGCGTCATCAACCCGGCGGCCAAGAACAAGCGCAGCCACTGGACCAGCGCCGGCGCCGAGGCGAGCCCCGAAGAATGGCTGGCCGGCGCCACCGAAGTCAAGGGCAGCTGGTGGCCGGACTGGGCCGCCTGGCTGCGGCACTTCGCTGACGGCGCGATCGGCGCCCGCGCGAAGCTGGGCAGCAAGCGCTACGCAACCACGGAACCCGCGCCCGGCCGCTATGTCCGCGCACGCGCAGAATAATCAAGCATCATCGCCAGCATTACCGATGCCGTCGGGCATCCTGACAACCACCTGTTTTCTTAGCAAAGGAGTGAAGAAATGACACAAAGAGTTGCACTGGTTACCGGAGCCATGGGCGGTCTCGGCACGGCGATCTGCCAGGCGTTTGCCAAGGACGGCTACAAGGTCGTCGCCGCCTATCATCCAGAATTCGACAACAAGGACGAGTGGCTGAAGGAAATGGCCGCCGCCGGCTTCAAGGACTTCGTCTGCGTCGCCGGCAACGTCGCCGACATCGAATCCTGCAAGGCGATGGCCGCCGAGGCCGAAGCCAAGGCCGGCCCCGTCGACATCCTGGTCAACAACGCCGGCATCACGCGCGACAAGATGTTCGCCAAGATGGAAAAAGACCAGTGGGATGCGGTGATCTCCACCAACCTCACCAGCCTGTTCAACATGACCAAGCAGGTCTCGGCCGGCATGGCGTCGCGCGGCTGGGGGCGCATCATCAACATCTCCTCGGTGAATGGCGTCAAGGGACAGGCCGGCCAGAGCAACTACTCGGCCGCCAAAGCCGGCGTCATCGGCTTCACCAAGGCGCTCGCGCAGGAACTCGCCAGCAAGGGCGTCACCGTGAATGCCGTCGCCCCCGGCTACGTCGCCACCAAGATGGTGATGGCGATCCGCGAGGACATCCTCAAGGGCATCGTCGACACCATTCCGATGAAGCGTCTCGCCAAGCCGGAAGAGATGGGCGCCCTGTGCTCCTACCTCGCTTCCGACCTGGCCGGCTACATGACCGGCGCGACGCTCAACATCAACGGCGGACTGCACTTCCAATAACAAGCAGACGCCGGGAAGCGCAATCCGGCGCGGCCGCGGGACAAGCCCGCGCGCCGCGCCGGCCACAGCAAGCACAAGGGGGATAGAGACATGTCAGAGCAGGCCCGACTCATCAAGAAGTATCCGAATCGCCGTCTATACGACACGCGCACCAGCACCTACATCACGCTGACCGACGTGAAATCCCTGGTGCTCAAGCACGAGGATTTCCGCGTGGTGGATGCCAAGTCGGGCGACGATCTGACGCGCAGCATCCTGCTGCAGATCATCCTCGAGGAGGAAGCCGGCGGCACGCCGATGTTCACCTCCGAACTGCTGGCGCAGATGATCCGCTTCTATGGCAATGCCATGCAGGGCATGATGGGACAATACCTCGAGAACAACATCAAGGCCTTCGCCAACATGCAGAAGAAGCTGCAGGAGCAGGCCAAATCGCTCTACGGCGACAAGAACGTCATGAGCGCCGACCTGTGGGCGCAGTTCCTCAACTTCCAGGGCCCGGCCATCCAGAGCATGATGGGCGCCTATGTGGAGCAAAGCCAGAAGATGTTCCAGCAGATGCAGGAAAGCGTGCAGGACCAGACGCGCAAGATGTTCGGCGGCTTCCAGTTTCCGCCGCAGTCGTCAGGGCCGGCGCACGCTCAGGAAGCGCCGGGCAAGGCCGGCGAGAAGAACAAGTAGTGGGACGCCAGCGGCGCACCCCCAGGGTCGGCTTCGTCTCGCTCGGCTGCCCGAAGGCGGCCAGCGATGCCGAACAGATTCTCACCCGGCTGCGCGCCGAGGGCTATGAAATCTCCGGCAGCTATGACGGCGCCGACCTCGTCGTCGTCAATACCTGCGGTTTCATCGACGCGGCCGTCGAGGAATCGCTCGATGCCATCGGCGAAGCGCTCGCCGAGAACGGCAAGGTCATCGTCACCGGCTGCCTCGGCGCCAAGGGCAACGTGGTGCGCGACACCCATCCCGCCGTGCTGGCCGTCACCGGGCCGCATGCCACGCAGGAGGTCATGGACGCAGTGCACACCCACCTGCCTCCCCTGCACGATCCCTTCGTGGACCTGGTGCCGCCCCAGGGCATCCGCCTCACCCCCGACCATTACGCCTACCTGAAGATTTCCGAAGGCTGCAACCACCGCTGCAGCTTCTGCATCATTCCCGCCCTGCGCGGCGACCTCGTCAGCCGTCCCGTTGGCGAAGTGCTCAAGGAAGCCGAAAACCTCGCCGCCGCGGGCGTCAAGGAACTGCTGGTGATCTCGCAGGACACCAGCGCCTATGGCGTCGATGTCAAATACCGCACCGGCTTCGTCGGCGGCCGGCCGGTCAGGACGCGCCTCCTCGACCTCTGCCGCGAGCTTGGCGAACTCGGCATGTGGATTCGCCTGCACTACGTCTATCCCTATCCCAGCGTCGATGATCTGTTGCCGCTGATGGCCGAGGGGAAAATTCTCCCCTACCTCGACGTACCCTTCCAGCACGCCAGCCCGCGCATCCTCAAGCTGATGAAGCGCCCCGCGGCCACGGAGAAGGTGCTCGACCGCATCGCCGCCTGGCGCGCCATCGTGCCCGACCTGGCGATCCGTTCGACCTTCATCACCGGCTTTCCCGGCGAGACCGAAGCGGAGTTCGACGAACTGCTCGATTTCCTCGACGCCGCCCAGCTCGACCGCGTCGGCGCCTTCAGCTACTCGCCGGTCGCGGGCGCTGCCGCCAACGCCCTGCCCGGCGCCCTGCCGGAGGCCGTGCGCGAGGAGCGCAAGCTGCGGCTGCTGCGGCATCAGGAGGACATCTCCACGCAGCGCCTCGAGGCCAAGATCGGCCGTACGCTGACGGTGCTGGTCGATGACGTCGACGCGGAAGGCGCCATCGCGCGCAGCAGGTACGACGCCCCGGATGTCGACGGCGTGGTCTATGTCACCGACGGCCACGACCTGGCAATCGGCGAGTTTGCCGAAGTCGCCATCACCGATTGCGACGTGCATGACCTGTACGCCGCACGGGAGACGGGTTCGGCATGAAACTCAAGGTCGGGCTGGCGCTAGGCAGCGGTTCTGCGCGCGGCTGGGCGCACATCGGCGTAATCCGTGCCCTGCAGGAAGCCGGCATCACGCCGGACGTGCTGTGCGGCTGTTCGGCAGGCGCCTTCGTCGGCGCCGCGTATGCCGATGGCGCGCTTGATCCGCTGCACGACTGGGCGCTCAGGCTGACCTGGCCGGATGTCGTCGGCATGCTGGATGTCAGCCTGTCCGGCGGCCTGATCAGGGGCAGCAAACTGATCGGCCTCTTCGAGAGTCATTTCGTCAACAAGGATTTCGCGGCGCTGCCGCTACCGTTCGCCTGCGTCGCCACCGACCTGGCCAGCGGACGCGAGATCTGGCTGCGCGAAGGCTCGGTGGCCGCCGCGGTGCACGCCTCGATCGCCCTGCCCGGCCTGTTGTCGCCGGTCAATCACGACGGCCGCCTGCTGGTCGATGGCGGTCTCGTCAATCCCGTCCCGGTTTCCCTGTGCCGGGCCCTGGGCGCCGACATCGTCATCGCCGTCGACCTCGGTTCGGATGTGGTCGGTCGCTCCCTCAGGCAACAGTTGCCGGCTGACGCGCGCCGCGGCCCCGGCTGGACGGAGCGCATGCTCGCCAGCCTGGGGCTGAAACGCAATCACGGCTCCCCCTCGGTAGCCGCGGTCATCTCCACCAGCATCAACATCATGCAGGCACGCATTGCGCGCAGCCGGCTCGCCGGCGACCCGGCCGACGCGCTCGTCGCCCCGCGCCTGGCCCACCTCGGCCTGATGGACTTCCACCGCGCTGACGAGGCCATCGAGGAAGGCGCCGCCGCGGTCAAGCGCATGCTGCCGGCCATAGAATTCGCACTCAACCCATGAAAGCACTGATCGAATCCCTGCGGAGCATCAGCGGCGCGGGCCAGGTGCTCACTGCGCCCGCCGACATCGCCCCCTACTGCACCGACTGGCGCGGTCGCTACAGCGGCCAGCCGCTGTGCGTCGTCCGGCCGGGCAGCACCGCCGAGGTCGCCGCCGTGGCGGCGGCCTGCGCAGCCGCCGGCGTCGCCATCGTGCCGCAGGGCGGCAACACCGGGCTGTGCGGGGGTGCCACGCCCACCGGCGGCGAGGTGCTGGTGAGCCTGACGCGGCTCGACCGCATCCGCGCCGTCGACCCGGCCAACAACACCCTGACCGTCGAGGCCGGCTGCACGCTCGCCGCCGTCAAGGACGCGGCGGCGGGGG
>CAYYHO010000170.1:0-4411 GCA_964471725.1 uncultured Methyloversatilis sp.
TGCCGCCGGGCAGACGCACGATCAGGTCGGGGCGCAATCGGCCATCGTCGCCGGTCGCCGACTCCTGCTCGAAGAAGTCGCAATGATCGAGCATGCCGGCCATTTCGACGACGCGCTTGAGCTGCAGTTCGCCCCAGCGGCCGCGGGCATGCGGCGCGCGCAGAGCGCGCACCAGGTTGGCGGTTTCCTGCCGCAACTGGCCCTGCCCCTCGCCGAGCGCGCGCACCTGTTCGAACAGCGTGGCATAGGCATCGATGCGGGCCTTCTCGACGCCCTGCACCTGCTGCTCGAATTTTTCCAGCGTGGTGCGGATCGGCGCCACCAGTTCGCCGATCGCCTGCTGGCGCTGGGCCAGGTCGCCCGCGGCGGTTTCCTGGTGCTTTTCGAGCGTCAGTTTGGCGAGGTCGAGAAAAGCCTGGTTGTTGCGCTGCAGGGCTTCCGCCGAGAGGACGCGGAAGGCGTCGGCGAACACGCCGCGCGCCTCTTCGAGCGCGGCGATCTTTTCGCCCGCCACGGCCCGTTCGCGCTCCAGCTCGGCTTGCAAACGCATTGCCCGCTCGCGCAGCTCGACGAGTTCGCCGGTCTGCTGCGCCAGGGCTTCGCGCAGGTCGCGCACGCGGCCGGCCAGGGCGGGCCAGATCAGCGCGACGCCGATCAGCAGGCCGGCGAGGGCCGCCAGCATCAAATCAATGTTCGGCAAAGTCACGGGGGCGCCCGCAAAAAGTCGGCTCTGGCGGGACGGCGCCCGACCCCATTGCCCTTATTCATGGAATTGCACGAACTCGGCAAGCGCCGCGCGCTCGCTGACCAGGCTGTTTTCCGGCGCCGCCAGGTCGGCGCGGCCCAGCGCCATGCCGCAGACGAGCTGCTCGTTGTTCGGCAACACCAGTTGCGCGCCGACCACGCGGTGGAACTGCACCCAGGCCGCCTGGGGACAGGTGTCGTAACCGAAGGCGCGCGCCGCCAGCATGACGTTCTGCAGGAAGCCGCCGTAATCGAGCCAGCTGCCCTTGCCGAGGCGACGGTCGATGGTGAACATCAGCCCGACCGGCGCACCGAAGAATTCGTAATTGCGCCGGTGCTGGGCCTGCATGGCGGCGCGGTCGCCCTTGGCGATGCCCAGCAACCCGTAGAGCGCGAAGCCGACGGCGCGCCGCCGCGACAGGTAGGGCTCGAAGAATTCGGTCGGGTAGTAGTCGTATTCGTACTGGTGCTCGTCCGCCGCGTGGTCGAAGGCATGGCATACGGCCCGCACCATCCGGTCGCGGGCCTTGCCGGTCAGCACATGGACGTGCCAGGGCTGGGTATTGGTGCCGGACGGCGCGCGCGCCGCCGTGGCGAGGATGTTCTCGATGGTGTGGCGCGGCACCGGCTCGGGCAGGAAAGCGCGGATCGAGTGGCGCGACTCGATGAGCTGGAGAAAGGATTCCGTTTCGTTCATCGCAAACCTTTTACAGTCGGTAATCGAGGCGGAGCCGACTCTGCAGCTTCTTGGCCTGCTTGAAGGTTTCCTTGAGGACGAAGCGGTCGAGCTCGTTGAGCGCGGCGGGATCGACGCGATTGGCCAGCCCCTGCGGCGTGCCGCTCTGCTGCTGGCGCAGCCGCAGTTGCTGCAGGAAGAAAAAGCCGTCGATCAGCGCGGCGACGTCGTCACGGCCGATCTTGCCCTTGGCGGCGGCGGCGCGCAGTCGCTCCGGCGTGCTGGTCTCGCCGATGCCGTTGGCCAGCGCGAGGATGCGCGCCGCATCGACGAACAGGCGCGTGCCGCTGGCTTTCAGGTCGATGGTGCGCGGAAAATCCTTGCTGCCATCGAAGCTGAAATCGCTGAGGAAACCGAGCGGCGGCTGCGTGGTCAGGGCGTTTTCGGCCATGAAGCGCAGGAACAGCGTGGCGCCGGGGATGTTCTTGCGCAGCCATTCGGACAACTCGGCCGCCAGCGCCTCCTCGCCGAAGAGCGGGCGGAAATCGAAGTAGATGGTGGCGTTCAGCAGCGCCTGCGGCGTGGTGCAGCGCAGCCAGCTGGCATAGCGCTGGTGCCATTCGTCGAGCGACAGGCACAGCTCCGGGTTGCTCGCCATCACGTTGCCCTTGCAAAGGGGAAAGCCGAGGGTGTCGAGGCGCTTGTTCACTTCCGCGGCAAAGGGCAGCAGCGCCTGGCGCACCGCCTCCGCCTGATGCGCCGGCGCGGCGAACACCAGGCCGTTGTCCTGGTCGGAGGACAGCGTCTGCTCGAAGCGGCCCTCGGAACCGAAGGCCAGCCAGGCCCACTTCACATCCGGCAGGTCGAATTCGCGCTGAGTCAATTCGATCAGGCGCCCGCACAGATGGTCGTTGAGCGAGGAGATCAGCTGTGTCAGCGGTTCGGCCGCGCCCCCCTCGGCGAGCATGCGCTCGGCAAGGCGACGGATGTCGTCGGCGGCGCCGATCAGTCCTTCGAGATCCTGCGCGCCGCGGATGGCGCCGGAGATCGCCTTGCCGCCCCCGCTTTGCAGCTCGTAGATGTCCTCCTGCGAAACCAGGCCCACCAGCCGGTCGGTGGCATCGACGACGATCACATGGTGCACGCCGTTGCGCGCCATGATCAGCGCGGCCTGGTAGACGGTGGCGCGCCAGTTGAGCATCAGCAGGCCGGAGCCGCTCATCACCGACATCACCATCTGGTCGAGGTCGTACTGCCGGGCGGCGACGCGGTGCAGCAGGTCGCGCAGGGTGAAGATGCCGATCGGGCGGTTGCTTTCCGGCTCGACGACGATGATCGAACCGATGCGATGCTCGGACATCAGCAGGACGGCTTCGCGCAGGGTGCTGTCGGGGGTGACGGTGATCGGCTTGCGGCGGATCATCGCCGCCAGCTGGCTGTGCAGGGTGGGTCGGGAATTGGACTGTGTCATGCTCATTGGCGGATCAGTATTTGAGGCGTGCGTAGTAGGTCTTTTCGGCGGCATCGCGCGCCTGGCCGAGAGTGTGGATGCCCATCTCGGCGAGCAGGGGCAGCAGGCGCAGCAGCACCTCGGCGGTGACGATGGCATCGCCCAGCGCGGTATGACGGCCGATGATGGTGATGCCGAGGCGCTCGGCGATGTCTTCGAGCTTGTGGCTCGCCTGATTGGGATGCACCAGCACCGACAACAGCAGGGTATCCAGCACCGGATGGTTGAAGCGGATGCCGAGCTGCTCCTCCTTGAGTTGCAGGAAGCGCATGTCGAAGGCGGCGTTGTGCGCCACCAGCACGGTGTCCTTGCAGAAGGTGTGAAACTCGGGCAGCACCTTCTGGATCAGCGGCTGGCCGCGCACCATTTCCTCGGTGATGCCGTGGATCTTGATGCTTTCCGGGCGCAGGCGGCGCTGCGGATCGATCAGCTGATCGATGTTCTCGTAGCGCAACAGGCGGCCATTGACGATGCGCACCGCGCCGATCTGGATGATCTCGTCGCCGGCCGATGGCTCCAGGCCGGTGGTCTCGGTATCGAACACCGTATAGGAAAGTTCGCTGAGGCGCATCGCGTCATGGGTGTGATCCTCGCCGACGCGCTTGAAAAGATCGAAATCGTAGAATTCCGGACGGCTCTCCACCTGCACCAGGCCGGCGCCTTCGCCGGCCGCCTGGGCCACGGCAACCGGAATCTGCAGGCGGAAGAAGGACTGCTGGATCGCCGAGGCGCGGCCGCAGGACAACTGGCCGCCATGGCGGTCGGTGACGTCGCGCAGGGTCAGCGGGGACGACTCGCCGGCCACCGTCATCGGCTCGATCTGCCAGCCGAGCAGGGTCTCCGAGGAGACGGCGATGCCGGACCAGCGCAACTCGAGCTCCAGCATGCGCCCGGCCTGCGCGAGGCGCAGCCGCACCAGCCGGACGCCGAAGCTTTCCTCGAGCCGGGAGGCGAGGAAAGTCATGGCCTGGGTGATCGAATAGCTGTCGACCTTGACCCACAGGCCGGGCACCACGTCGTCGATCTTGGCCTTGATGCCGAGCCGGCTCTCGATGCGCCGCCCCACCGCCATCACCAGGTCGGCGCCGAGCATCTCTTCCAGCGGCCAGCGATTCACCAGGGTGGTGGCGTACTCCTGCGCCGAGCGGTTGAGCCGCACCGTCAATATCTGCAGCTCGTCGTGGATCGCATCGGCCGCCGCCTTGACCTTGCCGTCATCCGCGGCGGCGCGCAGGCTCTGCAGGCTGCCGCGGATGCCGGCGAGGGCGCCGCGCGTGTCGTCCGCCAGCACCTGGATCGTGCGGTCGCATTGCGCGCCGCTTTCCAGTGCGCGGGTGATGTTCTCCAGCACCAGCACGTAACCGCCGATGTGGCGCGCTGCCTCAGCTGCTTCGCCTTGGGTTGCCGGCGCACCATCCGATACGGCAATCACCGGCGCCATCTGCACGCGGATCAGCTGGCCGGCGCGCGTGGTGGTGATG
>CAYYHO010000171.1:0-4396 GCA_964471725.1 uncultured Methyloversatilis sp.
TTTGGCCGGCGGCGTTTTGCTGGCGAGCATCGCCACCGCCTCCCTCGCCCAGCTGTCGATCGAAATCACCGGCGCCGGCGCCCAGCGCCTGCCCATCGCCATTGCCGACTTCTCCGGCGAACGCATCGTTTCGCAGGCCCTCACCTCGGTGGTCCGCTCCGACCTGGAGCGCAGCGGCCTGTTCAACATCATCGACACGACCGGCGCGCTGCTCAACGAAAGCAGCGTCCCCGCCTATGCGGAGTGGAAGGCGCGCGGCGCCGACGCGCTGGTGGCCGGCAGCATCGCTGCTGCTGCGGATGGCCGCTACGAAACCCGTTTCCGCCTGCATGACACGCAAAGGCAGGCCGCCATCGCCGGCCAGGCGTTCAGCCATAATGCCGCCCAGATTCGCGCCACCGCCCACCGCATTGCCGACATCGTCTATGAAAAGCTGACCGGCGAACGCGGCATCTTTTCCACCCGCATCGCCTACGTGGTCAAGAGCACCGGCCGTTACGAACTGCAGATCGCCGATGCGGACGGCAACGGCGCCCAGGTCGCACTGGCCTCGCGCGAGCCGATCATCTCGCCGGCCTGGTCGCCGGATGGCAGCCGCCTGGCCTATGTCTCCTTCGAAGCCAAGAAACCCGTCGTCTATGTGCATGACCTCGCCTCCGGACGCCGTCACGTCGTTGCCAACTTCAAGGGTTCGAACTCGGCGCCGGCCTGGTCTCCGGACGGCAGGAAGCTTGCCGTGGTGCTGACCAAGAACGGCAATTCGCAGCTCTTCCTGGTCAATGTCGATGGCAGCGGCGTCGCCCCGCTGGCCTCTTCTTCGGGCATCGATACCGAGCCTCAGTTCTCGCCCGATGGCGAATTCATCTATTTCACTTCCGATCGCGGCGGCAGCCCGCAGATCTATCGCCAACCCGCGGCAGGCGGCACGGCCCAGCGCGTCAGCTTCGAAGGCAACTACAACGTCTCGCCACGCCTCTCGCCGGACGGCAAGAGCCTGACCTTTGTCACGCGCGACAGTGGCCGCTTCCGCGTCGCCATCATGGATCTGAATACACGCCAGACTCAGGTGCTCACCGACACGGCCAAGGACGAGTCGCCCAGCTTCGCGCCCAATGGACGGATGATCCTTTTTGCCACCGAGGTCGGCGGCCGCGGCGTGCTCGCAGCGGTGTCTACCGATGGCCGCGTCAAGCAACGTCTTTCCGTACAGGCTGCGGATGTCCGCGAACCGGCCTGGGGGCCGTTCAGCAAATAGCCGCGTCACACGCACGCCGTACCCGCGTCGCACCTTTTTTAGCATTCTTACATTCTTAACAAGGACTGTTCAATCATGCGCACACTACTTGCCGTTTCCGTTTCCCTGATCGCTCTTTCTCTGGCTGGTTGCAGCAGCCAGCCCGCCGCACCCGAGCAGGCCGGCGCCGGCGTCGAGGATCGTACGCCCAGCGCCGTCGGCTCCACTGCCGTCACCCCGGTGACTGCCGGTCAGGGCGAGATGTACGGCCTGGCCGCCCTGAAGGACCCGAAGAGCCCCCTGTCGAAGCGCAGCATTTACTTCGACTACGACAGTTTCGTCGTCAAGGAAGAGTTCAAGTCCCTGCTCGACCACCACGCCAAGTTTCTCGCCCGCAACGCTCAGATGAAGATGCTGATCCAGGGTCACGCCGATGAGCGCGGCAGCCGGGAATACAACCTTGCGCTGGGCCAGAAGCGCGCAGAAGCCGTCAAGAAGGCTCTGCTGCTGTTGGGTGCGAAAGAGGCGCAGCTCGAATCGGTCAGCCTCGGCGAGGAGAAGCCCGCCTGTATGGAGCAAACCGAGAGCTGCTGGGCGCAAAACCGTCGTGGCGACATGCTGTACTCCGGCGAGTTTTAAATCGTGGCGCGCATTGCATTCCTGCTGTCCTGTGCCTTGCTGGCACTGCCCGCACATGCCTTCTTCAGTGACGATGGCGCGCGCAAACAGATCGCGGAATTGCGCGCCGAATTGGCACAAACCAGGGAAGCACTCGCGCAGCGCATCGACGCCGCCGCCCAGAACCAGCTTGGCTTCGCCAATCAGGCCGAATCCCTGCGCGCCGAGATGGCGCGCCTGACCGGCCAAATTGAGGTATTGAGCAACTCCCTCAACGCCGCGCACAAGCGCCAGCAGGATTTCTACATCGATCTCGACAACCGCCTGCGTGCCTTGGAAAGTGCTTCCGCAACCTCTGCCCAATCGGCTCCGGCTAGCCCCAAATCCGATCCGCAAGCCGAGATGCGCGACTATGAGGCAGCGCTGGGGCATTTCCGTGCCAGCAGGTTCAAGGAAGCGCAAGCTGCCTTCGAGGCCTTCGTTGCGACCCATGGCAAGTCGTCTTTACTGCCCAACGCCCATTACTGGCTCGGTTCCAGTCTTTACCAGCAGAAGCTGTATGACAAGGCGGCGGCGGTGTTCGCCCAGGTGGCTGCGACATGGCCAGGAGATGCCAAGACACCCGATGCCCTGTTGGCACAGGCCAATGCGCTGATCGAGCTCAAGGACGAAAAGGGCGCCGGCAGAATTCTGGAAACCGTGGTCCAAAAATACCCGACCAGCCCGGCGGCCGAAACTGCCCGCAATCGCCTAAAAGTGCTTGCCGCCAAGAAGCGTTGACTGCCCGTGGTAACGGCCCATAGCGCCAAGCCGCCTCGTTTCAGGGAATCGTTGCGCGTCAGCGAAATCTTCCATTCCCTGCAGGGCGAATCGGGCCGGGTGGGCATGCCGACTGTCTTCGTCCGTCTGGCCGGCTGCCCCCTGCGCTGCACCTGGTGCGATACCACTTATGCCTTCACGGGTGGCGAGCAATTAAACATCGAAACAATTCTGCAACGCGTGACCGCCTTCGCCTGCCCGACCGTTTGCGTCACCGGCGGCGAGCCGCTGGCGCAGTCCGCCTGTCTTGCCTTGCTCGCCGCGCTTTGCGATGCCGGCTACTCCGTATCCCTGGAAACTTCCGGCGCTCTCGATATCGGCGCCGTCGATGCGCGCGTCTCCCGCATTGTCGACCTGAAAGCCCCAGGCTCCGGTGAAACCCCGCGGATGCGCTGGGACAACATTGCCCTTTTGCTGCCGAACGACGAGATCAAGATCGTTCTGGCTTCCCGTGCGGATTATGACTGGGCAGTCGCGGCGTGCCACCAGCACCGACTTTTCGAACGCTGCGCCGTCTTCTTCTCGCCGGTATGGGACACCCTGCCGCCCGTTCAACTGGCTGACTGGATTCTGCAGGACAATCTGCCTGTGCGCTTTCAGCTGCAGCTGCACAAGATTCTTTGGTCGGATGCGCGCGGCAAATAGGCATGACAGTATCCGCTGACCACAAGCCGAAGCCGCTGCCTGCAGCCGTCGTATTGCTCTCCGGCGGCCTCGATTCGGCCACTTGCCTGGCCATGGCTAGAGATGCCGGCTATGACTGTCACTGTCTTTCGGTCGATTACGGCCAGCGTCATGCCGCCGAACTGGCGGCTGCGGCACGCGTCGCCCTTGCGCTTGGTGCGCGCGCGCACCGCGTCGTGCATCTCGACATCGGCCAGTTTGGCGGTTCGGCGCTGACCGATCCCGCCATCCAGGTCCCCACCGCCGGCCTTGCGCCTGGCATACCCGTCACCTACGTGCCCGCGCGCAACACCATCATGCTGGCCCTGGCTCTCGGCTGGGCGGAAATTCTGGGCGCACAAGACATTTTCGTCGGCGTTAACGCCGTCGATTATTCCGGTTATCCCGACTGCCGCCCGGAGTTCATCCGCGCCTTCGAAACCATGGCCAACCTGGCAACCAAGGCTGCAATCGAAGGCCGCCCCATCAAACTGCATGCGCCCCTGATGCAACTTTCCAAGGCAGACATCATCGGCCGCGGCCATGCCCTTGGCATCGATTACGGCCTGACGGTCTCTTGCTACCAGGCCGATTCAGCAGGGCGCGCCTGCGGGCTCTGCGATGCCTGCCGCCTGCGGCGCGAAGGCTTTGCTTGTGCCGGCCTGGCCGATCCTACGCGGTATCGCGACGTCCCGTGATTGCCCCTGTTAATCAGCCTTTCAGCACATCGAGTTGACGAACATTTAGGCAATTTTGGTTTGACACAGTTCAGATATCTCAATAGAATGCGCGGCTCACTTCGGGTGGTTAGCTCAGTCGGTAGAGCAGTTGGCTTTTAACCAATTGGTCGCAGGTTCGAATCCTGCACCACCCACCAAGACAAAAAGGCCACCCATGCGGGTGGCCTTTTTCTTTTCCAGGATCCTTGTCTGATCCGGTCAGTTTGCGGCTGTTGGTCGTAAAAGTAAAAACGCCCCGCAGGGGTTCTGCGGGGCGTTTTTGGTGGTTGGGGTAGTCTGGTGCTGACCTACTTTCGCGGGCGGGGGCCCACTATCATTGGCG
>CAYYHO010000172.1:0-4350 GCA_964471725.1 uncultured Methyloversatilis sp.
CGCCATCGGCCCGCGCGTCACCTGCAGGTAAACCGACTGGTCGGCCCATTCGGCCTCGGCCACCAGACGGCCGACCAGCGCGCGCCAGTCTTCGCGCGCCAATGGATTGACGAGGCGGATCGCAGCCAGGCTGCGCTGCAGGCGATCGAGATGCTCTTCGAGCCGGAACGGCCGCCGCGAATAGACCGGGATCACTTCGTAGATGCCGTCGCCGAACAGGAAGCCGCGATCCATCGGCGAAACGCGCGCCGCTTCGAGCGGCAGGTAGCGGCCATCGAGATAGGCGGTGGTCATGGCGCGGGGCTTACTGTAGCCAGAGCTGGATGCTGTCCCAGGCGCGACCGAGGAGGCCGGCCACCGGCGCATCGCTTACGGCGACGAGCGGATATTCGCCGTAGGGCTTGCCGTCCAGCGCCAGACGCAGGGTGGCGACATTGTCGCCCTGGCGCACCGGGGCGATCAGCGGCTGGCGGCTGCTGACCTCGACCTTGAGGCGGCCGCCGGTCGCCGCGCCCGGCGGCAGGGACAGCACGAAATCGTTGCCGAAGCCGGCGCCCACCGTGGCGCGCGTACTCTTATATACCTTCAGCTGCGCCAGCGCCTGCCCCTTGTCGTAGAGCTTGACGGCCTCGTAGGCGCGGTAGCCGTAATGCAGCAGGGCCAGGGTTTCCTGCACGCGCGCCTGGTCGGAGGCGGTGCCGACCACTACGGCGATGAGGCGGCGCACGCCGTCGTGGCGCGAGGCGATCAGGCAATAGCCGGCCGATTCGGTATGGCCGGTCTTGACGCCGTCGATCGCCTTGTCCAGCCACAGCAGGCGGTTGCGGTTGGGCTGCTTGATCTTGTTGTAGGTGTAGTCCTTCACCGCGTTGAGGAGATAATCCTCGGGAAAGTCGCGGATCAGCGCCGATGTCAGGCGCGCGAGGTCCTCGACGGTGGTCGTGTGCGCCGGGTCGGGCAGGCCGGTGGCATTGACGTAATGCGTGCTGGCCATGCCGAGGCGGCGCGCCTCGGCGTTCATCAGGCCGGCGAAGGCTTCCTCGGTGCCGGCAACCGCTTCGGCCAGCGCGATGCTGGCGTCGTTGCCCGACTGGATCACCATGCCGCGCAGCAGCTCGTCGACGGTGACCGGCCGGTTGGGCTCGATGAACATGCGCGAACCGATCGCCTTCCAGGCCTTTTGCGACACCGGCACCACCTGGTCGCGCTTGAGCTTGCCGTCGCGCAGGGCGACATGCACGAGGTAGGCGGTCATGATCTTGGTCAGCGAGGCCGGTTCGACCTTCTGGCCCGGGTTCTGGGCGGCAAGCACCTGACCGCTGCCGTGGTCGATCAGCAGCCAGGCGCGCGCGGCGAGCACCGGCGGCGGCTCGCTGGCAGACGCAGCGACCGGGAAAAGGCTCAGCAATACCAGCAGAAAAGACAGGAAAGAAAATGAGGGCATGGGAAAGGAGAAATCGGGAAACGCAGCAGCGCGGGAACGAAGCGGACAAATTATAACGTGCTGCCTTGCCCTCTCCTGCAGGTACGGCCCGGCCCTATCTGACCAGCACACTCGGCAGGTCGAAGGCGCTGCGCAGCTGCTCGGCGATGCGTCGCGCCTCGCCGATGTCCGCCCAGGGGCCGAGCTGCAGGCGATGCAGGTTGCCGGCGCTGCGGATCTGCAGGCGCTCGCCCAGGTCGCCGATCGTGCGCGCCAGCCGCAGCCGCAGCGTCTCGGCATTTTCGCGGTTGCCGAAGGCGCCCAGCTGCAGGTAATGGCCGCCGCGCTCCTCGATGTCGCGCAGCACGCTCGGCTTCTCGGCGGCCGGCCGCATGGGGGTCTCGGGCACTTCGCGCGGCGGTTCGGCAAAGGCCAGCAGGACGTCGGTTTCCGGCTGGATGGTCTCGACGACCACCAGGCCGCTACCGTTGCCGATCAGGTCGAGCTTCCAGGCCGCCGTGTAGGACAGGTCGATGATGCGGTTGTGCAGGAACGGGCCGCGGTCGTTCACGCGCAGCACGACGGACTTGCCCGACTCCGGACGGGTAACGCGGACATAGGAGGGAATCGGCAGCGTCGGGTGGGCGGCGGTCATGCCGAACATGTCGTAGGGCTCGCCGCTGGAGGTTTTCTGGCCATGGAACTTGCGGCCATACCAGCTGGCGATGCCCTGCTGGCGAAAGACCGGCGCCGCCTGCAGCGGCACGTAGTCGCGGCCGAGCACCGAGTAGGGCCGGTTGGCGAAGCGGTGCAGGGGCTCCGCGCGCGGCACGGCGTCGGGCACGCTGGCGAGGTCGACAGGAATCTCGTCGGCGGGGCCATCGTCCTGGTAAAAGCCGCCGCCGCGCTTGAGGGTGTAGTCGGGCTGCGGCTTCACAGGAATAGTCGGCGCTGACGGGACGGCAACCTGCGGCGCGGCGGGCGCCTCCGGCGGCGGTTTCGGCGGCTGTCCGCCGCAGGCGGCAAGCAGCAGGATCGCCAGAAAAGCAACCGCTGTTTTCATTTTTGGACCAGCATGCGATTCTTGTGGATCGACATCAGGATGCCGATGCCCAGCATCAGGGTCACCAGCGCGGTGCCGCCGTAGCTGACGAAGGGCAGCGGCACGCCCACCACCGGCAGGATGCCCGAGACCATGCCGACATTGACGAAGGCATAGATGAAGAAGATCAGCGTGATGGCGCCGGCCACCAGGCGCCCGAACAGCGTCGCGGCCTTGACGGCGATCACCAGGCCGCGGCCGATCAGCAGGCCGTAGAGAACCAGCAGGCCAAGGATGCCGAGCAGCCCGAGCTCCTCGGCGTATACGGCAAAGATGAAATCGGTGTGGCGCTCGGGAATGAATTCGAGCTGCGCCTGCGTGCCCTGCCCCCAGCCCTTGCCGAGGATGCCGCCGGAGCCGATCGCGATGGTCGACTGGATGATGTGGAAGCCCTTGCCGAGCGGGTCCTTCTCCGGATCGAAGAGGGTCAGGATGCGTTGCCGCTGGTAATCGTGCAGCAGGGTCCAGGCAAAGGGGGCGGCGGCGCCGGCGGCGGCGGCAAGGCCGATGATCACCTTCCACGGCAATCCGGCGAGGAAGATGACGAAAAAGCCGGCCGAGAAGACCAGAATCGAGGTGCCCAGGTCGGGTTGCCGCATGATGAGGGCCACCGGGATCAGCAGGATGATCGTGGCGACGGCATAATCCTTGAGCCGCAGCAGGGCTTCGTGCTTCTGGAAATACCAGGCGAGCATGAGCGGCATGGCGATCTTCATCAGTTCCGACGGCTGGGTGCGGATGAACCCGAGATCCAGCCAGCGCCGCGCCCCCTTGGAAACGTCCCCGAACAGCGCCACCGCGACCAGCAGCAGCACGCCGACCGCATAGAGCAGCGGCGCCAGGGAAAGCAGCCGCTGCGGCGGCACCTGGGCGGCCACGCGCATCACCACCAGGGCCACGGCGATGTGGGCGAGATGCGTCATCATGCGTCCCGGCGAGGCGCTCGCCATGGTGACCACGGCCACCAGCAGCAACAGCCCGGTGAACGCCATCAGCGGGCCATCGATGGGATCGACAAGTTTTTGCCAGAGGCTGCGGATCATTCGTCTGCTTCCACTGCAGCCTCGTCGGCGGGCGCCATGCCCTTCGGCAGCTTGCCGAGCAGGTAGTAATCGAACACCTGGCGGGCGATCGGCGCCGCGGCCTGGGCGCCGAAGCCGCCATTCTCGACCAGCACCGCCAACGCGATCTTCGGCGCCTCGGCCGGCGCATAGGCGATGAACAGCGAGTGGTCGCGCAGCTCCTGCTTGACGGAGTCGCGCTTGTATTGCGTGCCCTTGAGCGAGTAGACCTGCGCCGTGCCGGTCTTGCCGGCAGCCTGGTAGCCGGCGCCGGCAAAGGCGCGCTGGCCGGTGCCTTCCTTGACCGCGCCGACCATGCCGTGCTTGACGGCGGCAACGTGCTCCGGCTTCCAGTTCAGCGTCTTGACCGGATGGGGCTCGATGGGCGTCAGGCGGCCGGTGCGGGTATCGGTGATGTGCTTGACGAGGTGGGGGCGGAACATCACGCCGTCGTTGGCCAGCGTGGCGGTGGCCTGGGCCAGCTGGATCGGCGTGTAGGCGTTGTAACCCTGGCCGATACCGATGGAGATGGTTTCGCCGGCATACCATTTCTGCTGTTCCGGCTTCTTGAAACGCTTCTTCTTCCAGGCCGGCGAGGGCAGCACGCCGGTCGATTCGCCGCCGATGTCGACGCCGGTGCGCTGCCCGAGTCCGACACTGCCCATGAAGCTGGCGATGTTTTCGATGCCGAGGTCGTTGGCGAGCATGTAGTAGTAGGTGTTGCAGGACTGCGCGATCGACTTGTACATGTCGACCGAACCATG
>CAYYHO010000173.1:0-4305 GCA_964471725.1 uncultured Methyloversatilis sp.
AAGGTGGCCAGCACGCGCTTGCCGTTACCCCTGACCTGCTTGACGGCCATGTCCAGCGGCAGGTCGGAGAACTTGATCTGGGCCAGCTTCTGCTTGCGCTCCTCGCTGAGGTTCTTGCGTGACTGCGTTTCGATGATGTCGCCAAGCAGGATGTGACTGACTTTCTCGTCGGTATACACCAGCTCGCCGTCGATCTGCACCTCGTAGAGCCCAAGGGCGCCGAGCTTGCGCACGTTCTCGACCTTGGGGCCGCTGCTGCCCAGCCAGGTCTCGACGCCCTTCTTGACTTGCGCCTCGTTGGCCGAGGCGATCTGGGATGTAAACAGCGCGGCCAGCGCGACGCTGACCATGAGGCGGGCATTGAATTTCATGAAGACTCCGGGAAATTGGATAAAGGGTGAAGGGGCGGCAACAGTTCAGCCGATCGCATAGCGCACCAAAGCGTCCTTTACGACCGGCAGGCGATCGACAAAGTTCATTCCCAGGTTGCGCAGGAAGGCAAGCGGTGCTTGCTGGGCGCCAAACAATTGCTGCAGGCCATGGGTGACGGATTGTAGCGCGACCACCTCCTCGCGCCGCGCGCGCTCATGCCGACGCAGCCAGTGCAGATCGCCGCAATCGGCATGGGCCGGACAGTCCGCCAGCGTGGCGGCGAGGCTTTGGGCGTCCTGGAAGCCCAGATTGATGCCGTGGCCGGAAAGCGGGTGGATCGTGTGCGCGGCATCGCCGATCAGGGCCAGCCGGTGCGCGACGGTGCGCGGCGCGCGCATCAGGCGCAGCGGGAAGGCGGCGGGCGGCGTGATCAGCTCCAGCCTGCCGAGCTGTTCATTGCCGGCAGCGGCGATGCGCGCTGCAAAGGCTGCAGGTTCCAGAGCCAGCAATTCCTCGGCATGCGCGGTCGAGGTTGACCAGACGATCGAGATGCGTTCGCCCGGCAGGGGCAGCCAGGCCAGCACGCCATCGTGGCGGAACCACTGGCGGGCGACCTGCCGATGGGGCTTTGCGGTGGCGAAATTCGCCACCACGCCCATTTGTTCGTAGGCATGGAAATCGACGCCGATGCCGGCGGCGCTGCGCGTCCAGGAATCGGCGCCATCGGCGGCGACGACCACTCTGGCCCTCAGCGCTCTGCGGCAGTCGGCCAGTTCCAGCGTCGCCGCCTGCGGGCCGATCTCCAGCCGGACAGGCGTGGCCGGGCAGAGCAGATCGATATTGCCCTGGCGCTTCGCCGTTTCCCACAATTCCCGCTGCAGCAGCCCCGCCTCGACGATCCAGGCGAGTTCGCCGACGCCGCTGGCGTAGGCCGAGAATTCCAGCGCGCCGCCGCTGTCGCCCTGTACCGACATCTTGCGTACCGGCGTGAGTCGGCTGGCGTCGAGATGAGTCCAGATGCCGATGTTTTCCAGAAAGCGGGCATTGGTGGGGCTGATTGCGTAGATGCGCGCATCCCAGCCCGCATCCGAACCCTGCGGCTGCGGAGCGCGCGCCTCGACAATCGCCACCCTGAGCCGGCTGCGCCGCAGGGCGGCTGCCAGAGCAAGTCCCGCCAGGCCGCCGCCCACAATGATCAGATCGTAGTCCATGGCCGCATTGTCGCGTTCGACACCCCGATTGACAAGCGTGTCCCGCTGCCGGGTCCGGGGCGGCAGGAAAATCCGGAAAATCGGTCTATCATCCCAAGTAGCCATGGAACAGCTTGTAACTACCATCGTTGCCGACGAAGCGGCGTTACGACCGACGTGAAAACCAAAAGCCTCACGGTTGGCTTCGAGCCGCTCGACAATGTCCAGTTGGCCAATCTGTGCGGGGCGCTGGACGAGAATCTGCGCCAGATCGAGATGGCCTACGATGTCACGATTGCGCGCCGCGGCGAGCGCTGCCGCATCGATGGCGAATTGGCCCAGTCCCGCCACGCGGCGACTGCCTTGCAGCATTTCTACGCCCTGGCGGCAGGCGCGCCGCTCGGCGTCGAGGATGTCCAGCTGGGCCTCATCGAGCTGAGGAACCGCAACCGGGTGACGCAGCCCGCTGCCGGCCTGCTGACGAAGAAGGGCGACCTGCATGGCCGCACCCCCCATCAGGTCGAATACCTACGCCAGATCCAGGAACACGACATCACCTTCGGCATCGGGCCGGCCGGCACCGGCAAGACTTACCTGGCGGTCGCTTCCGCCGTCGACGCATTCGAACGCGACCAGGTTGAGCGCATCGTGTTGACCCGGCCGGCCGTGGAGGCAGGCGAGCGGCTCGGTTTCCTGCCGGGCGACCTGGCGCAGAAAGTGGATCCCTACCTGCGCCCGCTCTACGACGCGCTCTACGACCTGATGGGCTTCGATCAGGTGGCGCGCCTGTTCGAGAAGGGCTGCATCGAGGTTGCCCCGCTCGCCTACATGCGCGGCCGCACCCTCAACCACGCCTTCATCATCCTCGACGAGGCGCAGAACACCACGCCCGAGCAGATGAAGATGTTCCTGACGCGCATCGGCATCGGCGCCAAGGCGGTGATTACCGGCGACGTCACCCAGATCGACCTGCCCAAGGGACAGAAATCCGGCCTCGCCGAAGTGCGCCGCATCCTCGCTCACGTGCGCGGGCTGGCCTTCACGGATTTCGATGCCGGCGACGTCGTGCGCCATCCGCTGGTGGCGCGCATCGTCGCCGCCTACGAAAAAGAGGCGGCGGAAAGACCCCCTCACGGCGCAGCGGGCAGCGGCCAACGCTGAAGGCATGCCGCCAGCCGCGCTTTCCCTGTCGGTGCAGTATGGCATCCACGATGCCCGCCTGCCGACGCGTTCCCAGCTGCGCCGCTGGGTGCGCGCCGCGCAGGAGCAGCCGCTGCAGTGCACCCTGCGCTTCGTCGACGCCGAGGAGGGGCAGGCGCTCAACCAAACCTACCGGGGCAGGGATTACGCGACCAACGTGCTGTCCTTCGTCTATGCCGGCGAGCCCGTGGCGATTGGCGACCTGGCCATCTGTCTGCCGGTGGTGGTGCGCGAGGCAGCGGAGCAAGGCAAGCCGCTCAAGGCGCACCTGGCGCATCTGGTCGTGCATGGTATGCTCCACCTACAGGGATACGACCACGAGAGCGGCCCGCAGGATGCCGCCCGCATGGAGACGCGCGAACGTGAAATCCTCGCGCGGTTCGCCATTCCCGATCCTTACCGATGAGCCATGGATTCCCCCCCGCCGTCGCACAACAAGCCCACACTGTTTGAACGCCTCTCGCTGCTGCTGCTGCGAGAGCCGGAAGACTCGGAACAACTGCTGCAACTGCTGCGCAGCGCTCACGAACGCAACCTGATGGACGCCGATGCGCTCTCGATGATCGAGGGCGCACTGGCGGTTTCCGAAATGCAGGTGCGCGACATCATGGTGCCGCGCGCCCAGATGGATGTCGTGTCTGTCAATGAGCCGCCGGAAAGACTGATCGATTTCGTGCTCGAGACCGCGCATTCGCGCTTCCCCGCCTTCGGCGACAGCAAGGACGACGTGATCGGCATCCTGCTGGCGAAGGATCTGCTGCGCCACTTTGCCGGCAAGGAGTTCGACCTGCGCGACAGCCTGCGCCCGGCGGTATTCATTCCCGAATCGAAGCGCCTCAACGTGCTGTTGCGCGAATTTCGCGCCTCGCACAATCACATGGCGATCGTGGTCGATGAATATGGCGGCGTCGCCGGCCTGGTGACCATCGAGGACGTGCTCGAACAGATCGTCGGCGACATCGAGGACGAATACGATTTCGACGAGGCGGCCGGCAATATCGTGCTCGACAATGCGGGTCACTACCGCGTCAAGGCCACCACCGAGATCGCGGATTTCAATGCCGCTTTCGGCACCGCTTTTTCGGATGAGGACTTCGACACCGTCGGCGGCCTGGTGATCCACCGCTTGGGCCGGTTGCCCAGGCGCAACGAAGTCGTGGTGGTCGACGGCCTGCACCTGCAGGTGCTGCGCGCCGACAGCCGGCGGGTACACACGCTGCTTGTGGACCCGCAACGCAGCCAGGCCCTGGCGCGCGACAAGCGATAGCCGCTACTGCACCCCCGACTTACTCCTGGCTGCAGTAGAGCCCGCGCATGAATGCGTCGGCATCCCCCATGGTGGGCGCGGCAGCTTGCCGTGAGCGCATTTCCGCCCGCGCATGGATTTCCAGGCGCGGCAACCAGCCGGCATTGAGAACCTCTTCGCCGAACTGGCCGAAGTCCGTGTAGGTCGTGCTGTTCGTCCTCGCTGACTCGATCTTGCCCGTGCTGCTGTCCATGATGATCACCATTTCGAAGTCCCCCCGCCCGATGGAAGCGACAA
>CAYYHO010000174.1:0-4299 GCA_964471725.1 uncultured Methyloversatilis sp.
ACTGTTATTTGTTCAGCTTGCGCATGCGCTCCTGCGGCGTGATGATGTCGGTGAGGCGGATGCCGAACTTGTCGTTGACCACCACCACCTCGCCCTGGGCGATGAGGGTGCCGTTGATCAGCACATCCATCGGCTCGCCGGCGAGGCCGTCGAGTTCGACCACGGAGCCATGCGCCAGTTGCAGCAGGTTGCGGATCGAAATCTTGGTGCGGCCGAGTTCGACCGTCAGCTTCACCGGGATGTCGAGGATCAGTTCGAAACCCTGGTTCGCTGCCGGCGCGGCCTGGGCTCCGGAAAATTGCTCGAACACCTTGGCCGGCGCCGCTGCTGCGGCTGCCTGTTCGGCTTTGGCCTGCTCGCCCATGGCGGCAGCCCAATCGTCTTCGGAAACCTGGCCTGCGTCCTGCTTTACGTCGTCGCTCATGACAACCCTCGAGATGTGTTACGGCTGCGGGAGTGCCCTCACTCCCCCGCCTTCCTGGCAATCTAGCTTTCGGCGGCTTCTTCCTGCGCCACGAACTTGTCCACTTTCAATGCGTACTGCCCGCTGTTGATGCCGTAGCGGCAATTCATCAGCGGTATGCCATCGACCTGAACACTGACGAGTTCGCCGATGTCGAGCGGTACGATATCCCCGACCTTGAGCTGCGCCGCCTTGCCGAGGGTGATCTGCGTTTCGCCCAGCGGCGCGACGAGTTCCACTTCGGCCGTGAGCAGCTGGCGGCGCAGGGTGCCGATCCAGCGCTTGTCGCTGCCGGCCTGCTCGCTGTGCATGGTGCTGTAGAGGAGGTCGCGGATCGGCTCGATCATCGAATAGGGCAGGCAGATGTGCATTTCCGCCGAATTGCCCGAAAACTCGATGGTGAACGTGAAGGCGATCACCACTTCCGAGGGTGTCGCGATATTCACGAACTGGGTGTTCATCTCCGAGCGGACATAGTCGAACTTGCATTCGTAGACAGGTTTCCAGGACTTCTCGTACTCGGCGAACACGACGTTCAGCAAGCCCTGGATGATGCGCTGCTCGGTCGGGGTGAAGTCGCGCCCCTCGACGCGGGTGTGAAAGCGCCCGTCGCTGCCGAACATGTTGTCCACCACCAGGAAGACCAGGTTCGGATCGAACACCACGAGGCCGGTGCCGCGCAGCGGCTTCATCTGGATCAGGTTCAGGTTGGTGGGCACCACCAGGTTGCGGATGAAATCGCTGTATTTCTGGACGCGCACCGGACCCACCGAGATTTCGGTATTGCGGTGCATGAAGTTGAACAGGCCGATGCGCAGATAGCGGGCGAAGCGCTCGTTGATGAGCTCCATGGTCGGCATGCGACCGCGCACGATGCGCTCCTGCCGGCCCAGGTCGTAGGCCCTGACGCCGCCGGTCTGCTCTTCCTCGGGCGCCTCCTCGACCTCCCCGGTGACGCCCTTGAGCAGGGCATCCACCTCTTCCTGGGAGAGAAAGTCCTGGCTCATCGCGTTATTGCACAATCAGCGACGAGAAGAACACCGCCTGCACGGGCGCATCGGGTGCAGCCTGGTCCTGCTTTTCCTGGGAAGGACTCGGCGGCTCGCCGGTGAGGGTGGCATTGATGGCCACCCGGATCTGGTTGGCGAGCAACTGCAAGCCTTCGGGCGTGGCCAGATCGGAGGGTTTCTTGCCGGCCAGGATCATCAACACCCGATGGCGCACTTCCGGCATGAGCTGCTTGATGCGGTCGGCAACCGGCGCGTCCAGCAGCTTGAGTTCCGGTATGGTTTGCACATAGGATTCGTGCTCTTCGGACTGCAGCTTGACGACGAAGGGTTCGAGCTTGGCGAAGACCGGCGGCGCTTCGGCGCCCTTTTTCTTCTTCGCCTTGGCGGCCTTGGCCGGGCCGCTGTCCTCATCGAGTTCTTCGTCCGCCGGGCTCTTCTTCATCAGCAGGTAAGCCGCGCCGCCGCCGCCGAGCACCAGCACCAGCACGCCGACGACGATCAACAGGAGCAGCTTGCTCTTCTTCTTGGGGGCGACTTCTTGACCTTCGGCTGCGGCTTCCGGCTTTTTGGCATCAGCCATGGAGGACTCCTATTGCGAACGGGGCGCTGACTGGGTACAAACTGGGCGGGATCTCAGGCAAATACATCGACAATACCGCGCCCCATCTTGAGGCCCGCAAGGGGTGCCGAAGCAGCGGCGCTGCCGAAGCGCGTTCCTGCATCCCGGTCATTCTCCGGGGAGAAGGCAAAATTATCGCCGTTTTTCCCTTCCTGCGCGGATTGCCGCGCATTCTCGGCGCCGACCTGGGCCTGGCCGAGCTGGATGCCGGCTTCGGCCAGTTGCTCGCGCAGGCGCGGCAGGGCGGCTTCGAGGGCTTCGCGCACCGCCGGGTTCGCGGAAACGAAAACGGCATTGGCCTGGTCGCCGGAGATCGTCAGACTGACCTCGACGCGGCCCATCTGCGGCGGCGTCAGCACCAATTCGGCGCGGCTGTCCTGGCGCTGGGCCATCCAGACGATGCGGTTGCCGACTTCCTGCTGCCAGCCGGCGGCGCCGACGGCTTGCGTGACCGGCAGCGCCGGCAGCGGGCCGGCGCCGGCAACTGACGCGGGCTGTTGGGCGATCGCGTGGGGGGCGCCGGGCGCCGCAGGCATGGGCGCCGCAGACCCTGGCGCCGTCAAGTGGGGGGCTTCGCCAGCGGCATTGCGCGACTTCGCCAACTGGGAGACGACTTAGCCCAGGCCGGCCATGTCCCGTGGGTTGGGCTTGTCGGCGCCGGCCGAATTCACGGCATGGGCGAGCGCGTTGGCCAGACCGAAGGCGGGCCCCTTCCCGTTGCCTTGTTCTCCGGCATTTGCGGCAGTAATTGCCGGATTGCTTGCCGCCTGCTTCGCCAGCCCGGCGGCAAGCCCTGCCAGGGTCAGTGCGGCGGCACTGTCCTTGAGCGTCCCCGCCGCCCCTTCCACGCCATCCGCTCCCGCCTGCAAGGGCGTTACGGCGCCCTGGGCCAGGCCCAGGGCGTCAAGGAAGGGCAGCAGGGCATCAAGTGCGGTATCGACAGCGGGGGTATCGGCGTTTGCCGCCAGGTCTGCGGTCAGGACTCCCGCCACATCCTGGCTGGGCTGACCGGCGAGAAGCTGCCGAATGAGGGCCGTGAACTGCCCCGGCACCTCTTCGCCCGCGACGGGAATCAGGGCAGTGCCGGAGTCTTCCTTGCCGGCATGGGTTGCACGCGCCGGCAATCCGGCGAGGCTGGGAGCGGTGCTGATCGGTGCAGACATGAGCGCGTTCCTTGCAGAAATGGCGACGTTCCGATGTAGGCCGGCACCCGGCAAGGGGGTGCGCTGCCCGCTGCAAAACATCCATCTACCGGATTAATGCAAGGAGCGTGCCATTGAGCCCGATTGCTTATTCCTCGTTCAGGACCGTTCCGTGCCGCCGGGCCGTATGTTCATCGGACTGCTTCTGCTCCTGGCGCGCATCCGCGTAGGCGACGCGCGCCAGATGGCGCTGCGCGAGCGTGTCGAAAGCCTTGACGCGGCCGCGCTTGTCGAGCCAGTTGCGCTGGCCGTCCGCCGTGCGCTGTTTCGAGGCATCCGCCATGGCCTGCGCCTGTGCGACGGCCTGGTCGAGCCGCGCGAGGAAATGCTGATAGTTGCGCCAGGTGTCGGGCCCGATGCCGTTAGTGGCAGCAGCCAGGAAACGCGCCTGATACTCCTCGCGGTATTGCACCAGCAAGCCGAGCCGCTGCCCGGCTTCCTGTTCGCCGGCGATCAGGGCGCCCAATTGACGGCCCGCCTCGTCGAGACGCAGATTCGAAAGGTCCAGCAGCGGCTGCAGGTGAAACGGTTTGCTCATACGGCCAGTATAGCCGGGGAATAATTACCCGTTCTCCGGAAGTAAGGCCTCCAGCGCGGCAAGACTCTGCGTTACGTCCGCGCGTTCCTCGATGTCCTGCTGCAGGAACTCCTCCAGTTGCGGATACAGCGCAATGGCGCGATCTAGCAGCGCATCGGCTCCCGGTGCGTAGGCGCCGACGGCGAGCAGGTCGCGGGCGCGCTGGTAGCGCGAGTAGAGTTGCTTGAACTGACGCACCCGTTCGAGCTGCCTGGGCGAGATCAGGTTGGTCATTGCCCGCGAGATCGATTGCTCGATGTCGATGGCCGGGTAGTGGCCCGCATCCGCCAGCGTGCGGTTGAGGACGATATGGCCGTCGAGAATGGCGCGCGCGGCATCGGCGATAGGGTCCTGCTGGTCGTCGCCTTCCACCAGAACCGTATAGAACGCCGTGATCGAGCCGCCGCCGGCCGGGCCGTTGCCAGCGC
>CAYYHO010000175.1:0-4282 GCA_964471725.1 uncultured Methyloversatilis sp.
TGGTGTCGGAGCCGCCGCGGCCTAGCGTCGTGATGTTGCCGAACTCGTCGACCCCCTGGAAGCCGGCGACAATGATGACCGTGTCGTTGTCCAGGTCGCGCCGCATGTTGGCCTCGTCGATGGACAGGATGCGCGCCTTGGTATGCACGCTGTCGGTCAGCACCTTGACCTGGGCGCCGGTGTAGCTTTTCGCCTTGACATCGACATCCTGCAGCGCCATCGCCAGCAGGGCAATGGTGACCTGCTCGCCGGTGGAGATCATGACGTCGAGCTCGCGCAGGTGCGGCTGCGGTGAAACCTCCCTGGCCAGGGCAAGCAGGCGGTTGGTCTCGCCGCTCATGGCGGAAACCACTACGACGACCTGATTGCCCTGCGATTTCCAGCGTTTGACACGGCGGGCGACATCCCGGATGCGCTCGGGGCTGCCCATCGACGTGCCGCCATATTTCTGAACGATCAGCGCCATATTCAATCCATGTTTGCAAAGGGGGCCATTTTAGCCGAACGGCCGTCATGCGGAAGTTTTCTATGGAAGGTCACATTGGACACATTGGGCTTGTATGGCGCACAAATATCCGATATGCTTGCCCGCTATGACTTCAGTTGTACCTGGTAAGCGACTCGTCATATCCATAGAGAATTTCATTTCAAGGATAACCTTATGAAAAACACCGACAAAATCGATGCACGCGAAATCCGTCGCAAGCTGGGCCTCAACCAGCAGCAATTCTGGTCGAAACTCGGCGTCACCCAGAGCGGCGGCTCGCGCTACGAGAGCGGGCGCAACATGCCGCGTCCGGTCCAGCATTTGCTGCGCCTGGTGCATGTCGAGCAGATCGACATCCTGAAGATCAAGCGCGAGGACTACGAAGTGGTGGAATTCCTGCGCGCCAAGAATTCCGAGCTGTTCAAAGACCTGAAGAAACAGGCCAAGGCCTGGAAGAAGGGCTGAAAGCCCATTGGTTCACGGGTTGACCCGCACGGTCAGCCCGGTTTCCGCCCTGATGCGTGCCGCCTGCTCCTCCAGCAGGTCTGCGCTCAGGTTTGACAGACGGGGCGCTTCCGCTTGCAGCGAGGGGCGCGCCAGTCCGTACAGATGTACCCCGACGATGCACTCCCTGGCCTGCAGCAGCAATTCCCGATAGGCCGTCAGTTCCGCCGCCGTCGGCGGCTGGCCGTCGAGGGCGAACAGGCAGGTCTGCACCCAGGTGGCGCACAACTCTCCGCATTGCCGCAAACGGCGCAGCACCGTGGTTGGCTGCAGCGCCACGCCATTGATGCGCCGCATGGCGGCAGCGTCGCCGGTATCGACCTTGAACCACACCTCCCCCGCCCGTACACCGATCAGCGCGATGCCACGGCGCACGGCAGCGCGCCCGAGCATGCTGCCATTGGTGATGAGGCGCAAGATGGGGGGATGCTCGGGAACCTGCGCATCGATGCAGCGGCCCACCCGCGCAGCCGCCTCCGCAAATTCCGCCGCCATGGTCGGTTCGCCGTTGCCTGAAAAGGCGATATCGACGACCCGCCGCGCCCCGGCTGGCGCGTGGCGCGCCAGAAAGTCCCCCGCATACAGCTGCACCAGCATCTCCCGCAACTCACGCTCCAGCAAGTCGAGGTCGATCGGCGGCGGGCCGCCGCGCTTGAGGCCGGGCACCTGACAGTAAATGCAGCGCCAGTTGCAGGCATTGTTGGGGTTGAGGTTGATGCCGACGGAGACGCCGCCGGCACGCCGCGAAATCACCGGGTAAACATAGGTCATGCCGGTGCTATCGCGGCTATGGTCGGCGACGCTGAGACGGTGGGAGGAAGCGGGCATGCGGCGAAGCGATCGGGGCGGCTGGGCTATACTGCGGGGTTCCCAGATTACCATCGTTCCCACCGTTCCCCGGCTGCCCATGCAGATCACACGCCGACTCGAGTTCGACGCCGGTCATCGCATTCCCGACCACCAAAGCCAGTGCCGCCATCTGCACGGGCACCGCTACGCGCTCGAGATCACCCTCGCCGGCGACATCATCGAGGCCGCCGGCCAGCCCAACAACGGCATGCTGATGGATTTCTCCGAGGTCAAGGCGATTGCCGTGCGCCATGTCGTCGAGCCCTGGGATCATGCCTTTCTGGTCTATCGCCACGACACGCAAGTGGCCGGATTCCTGGCCGGCCTGCCCGGCCACAAGACGGTCATGCTCGACCACGTGCCGACCGCCGAGAACCTCGCCCGCATCGCCTTCGAGCTGCTCGACCCGGCCTACCGCGACCGGTATGGCAACCACCTGCACCTGGAACGGGTGCGCCTCTACGAAACCCCCAATTGCTGGGCCGATTGCCGGCGCAGCGACTTTCCCCCGCCAGGCAGATAAACATGATCCAGCGCACTCCGCTCTACGACAGCCATCTGGCCGCCCAGGGCCGCATCGTCAACTTTGCCGGCTGGGAAATGCCCATCAACTACGGCTCGCAGATCGAGGAACACCACGCCGTACGCCAGGACTCCGGCATGTTCGATGTCTCGCACATGCTCGCCATCGACCTCGTCGGCTGCGAGGCGAAGAATTTCCTGCGCCGCCTGCTCGCCAACGATGTCGCCAAATTGGCATCGCCCGGCAAGGCGCTCTATTCCTGCATGCTCCAGAAGGATGGCGGCGTCATTGACGACCTGATCGTCTACTACTTCGGCGACACGCAATACCGCATCGTCGTCAATGCCGGCACCGCCGAGAAGGACCTCGCCTGGATGCGCCTCGTCGCCGCCGATTTCGCGGTGAGCCTGACGCCGCGCCGCGACCTGGCGATGATCGCCGTGCAGGGCCCGCAGGCGCGCGAACGCTTCTGGACGGCCTTTCCCGCCAGCCGCGCCGCCACCGAGGCGCTGCAGACGTTTCAGGCCGCGGAATGGCAGGCAGGCGAAGGTGGTGGCGCCTGGCTGATCGCCCGCACCGGCTACACCGGCGAGGACGGCTTCGAGATCACCCTGCCGGCCACGGCAGCCGCGGCGACCTGGGAGCGGCTGGTCGCTGCCGGCATCCGTCCCTGCGGCCTCGGCGCCCGCGACACGCTGCGCCTCGAAGCCGGCATGAACCTCTACGGCCAGGACATGGACGAGACGAAGAATCCGCTCGAATCGGGCCTCGCCTGGACGGTCGACTTCAAGGATGCCGGCCGCGACTTCAACGGCAAGTCGGCGCTGGCTCAGTTGATAAATGAGCGGCGTGACGCAGGTGAGTTGCGCAGCTTCCTCGGCCTCGTGCTGCTCGACAAGGGCGTGCTGCGCGCCCACCAGAAAGTCGTCTGCGCTCAGGGCGAAGGCGAGATCACCAGCGGCAGCTATTCGCCCACCCTTAACCAGTCGATCGCCCTGGCACGCCTGCCGGCCGGCGTCGCCCCCGGCGACCAGGTCGAAGTGGCCGTGCGCGACAAGCTGCTGCGCGCCAAGGTCGTCAAATCCTCATTCGTGCGCAATGGCAAATCACTTGTCTGACCTCCCATCCCTCACTTCCAACTTCACTGAACCTATCCGGAGCCCATCATGAACATCCCCGCCGAACTCAAGTACACCCAGTCGCATGAATGGGTGAAGCAGGAAGCCGATGGCACCGTCACCATCGGCATCACTGACCACGCTCAGGAGGCGCTCGGCGACATCGTCTTCCTCGAACTGCCCGAGCCCGGCCGCCAGGTGAAGGCTGGCAAGGAGTGCGCGGTGGTCGAATCGGTCAAGGCGGCCTCCGACGTGTATGCCCCGCTCTCCGGCGAAATCGTCGCCCGCAACGAAGATGCCATCGGCGCGCCGGAAAGCGTGAACCAGGACGCCTATGCCGCCTGGCTGTTCAGGATCAAGCCCGCCAACCCGGCCGACCTCGCCGCGCTGCTCGATGCCGCCGCCTACGAGAGGGTGGCTGCCGAGTCATGAGCACGCCCACGCTAGTCGAACTCGAACACCGCGCGGAATTCGTCGCGCGCCATATCGGCCCGAATGCCGCCGAGCAGGCCGCGATGCTGGCGACGCTGGGCGTCGCCAGTCTCGATGAACTGATCGCCCAGACCGTGCCGGCGACGATCCGCCTGCCGGCCGAATTGTCCCTGCCCCATCCGCAGACCGAGCACGCGGCGCTCGCGCAACTGAAGACGCTGGCCGAACAGAACCAGGTCAGGAAATCCTGCATCGGCCTCGGCTACTACGGCACCCACATGCCGCCGGTGATCCAGCGCAACCTGCTGGAAAATCCCGGCTGGTACACCGCCTACACGCCCTACCAGGCCGAGATCGCCCAGGGCCGCC
>CAYYHO010000176.1:0-797 GCA_964471725.1 uncultured Methyloversatilis sp.
CGCGCCGGCCGAGGTCGAGGCGGTGCTCGCCCACGAGCTCGGCCACTTCAAGCGCCGCCACGTCTGGAAGCGCATCGCCGCGATGTCGGCGCTGTCGCTCGCCTTGCTCTGGCTGCTCGGCCGGCTCATCGACCAGCCCTGGTTCTATGCCGGGCTGAACGCGGGCGAGGCCGGCACGGCGATGGCGCTGATCCTGTTCTCGCTGGTGCTGCCGGTGTTCGCCTTCCCCTTCGCGCCGACGATGTCCTGGCTGTCGCGCCGCCACGAGTTCGAGGCCGACGCCTATGCCGCGCAGCAGGCCGGGGCGGCCGACCTCGTCACCGCGCTGGTCAAGCTCTACCGCGACAACGCCGCGACGCTGACGCCCGACCCGCTGTTCTCGCTGTTCTACGACTCGCACCCCCCTGCCAGCCAGCGCATCGCCCACCTGCGCTCCCTCTGATGCACGCATGCTGAAAGGCCTCGTCACCGCCGCCTTCGGTCGCCACTACGAAGTCCGCCTTGACGACGGCCGCCTCGTCAACGGCATCCCGCGCGGCAAGAAGAGCCCCTACGCCTGCGGCGACCGCGTCACACTGGGGCCGCTCCACGACAGCGAGGCGCAGATCCTCCGCCACGAACCGCGCCAGGCCCTGCTCTATCGCAGCGACCTGTGGAAGCAGAAGCTGATTGCCGCCAATGCGACGCAGATCGTGCTGGTCGTCGCCACCGAGCCGGCCTTCTCGGCCGAGCTGATCTCGCGCGCCCTCGTCGCCGCACGGCATGAGCGGATGCGCGCGCTCATCGTCCTCAACAAG
>CAYYHO010000176.1:823-4232 GCA_964471725.1 uncultured Methyloversatilis sp.
CGGGGGGCGCGCGCGCTGCTCGCCCCCTTCGCCGCGCTCGCTGTGCCGGTGATCGAACTCAGCGCCCGCCAGGACGTCGGCGCCCTGCTCCCGTGGCTGGCTGGCCAGGTTTCGGTGCTGGTCGGGCAAAGCGGCATGGGCAAATCCACGCTCGTCAATGCCCTGATTCCCGACGCCGCGGCCGCCACGCGCGAGATCTCCACCGCGCTTGACAGCGGCAAGCACACGACCACCCATGCCCGCCTCTACCCGCTGTCGGACAAACCCGGCGCGGGAGCGCTGATCGACTCGCCCGGCCTGCAGGAATTCGGCCTTGCCCACCTGACGCGCGGAGAAATCGAACTGGGTTTCGCCGAGTTCCAGGGCCATCTCGGCCAGTGCCGCTTTCGTGACTGCCGCCATGCAAACGAACCCGATTGCGCGCTCAAGGCTGCGGTCGCCCGCGGCGAGATCGCTGCGCAACGCCTGGCCCACTTCGTCACCATCGCCGACGCAGGCGAGCGGAACCGACGCTAGTTCCGGTGCCCCATCGCGGCCCCCGGCCGGACGACCGGCGCCTCGATCTGCCGACTGCTGCCATCGGCGAACATCAGGGTGATGCCCACCCGCTCACCCTCCTGGAGCGTCGTCTGCAGGTCGATCAGCATCAAATGAAAACCGCCCGGCTGCAGTTGCACCGCGCCGCCGGCCGGCACGGCGACGGCCTCCACCTGCCGCATGCGCATCACGCCGCCGTCGTTGACATGGCTGTGCAATTCGGCGCTGCGGGCGGCCGTCGCCTGCGCGGCAACCAGCTGGACATCGCCAGCCCCGGAGTTTTTCAGCGTCATGTAGGCGCCGGTCACGGTGATGCCCGGCGGCGCCAGTCGCACATAGGCGTTGTCCACGCCGATCTGGCCGGCTGCGCCGCCAGCGGCGGCGACAGCGGCGGCGGCAGGCTGCGCTGCCGTCTCCGGCACGTCACCACCCACCCGGGCGGCATGGGTGCCAGGCAGCGGCGCCTGCTCGATTTCGGGATTGAACAGGAAAGCCACGCCCAGGATCAGGAAGACCAGCAGGACGTTGATGGCAACCAGAAGTTTTCTCATGTCGGCCTTTCGATACACCCCGTTTCGAATCGATTGGGCAGGATAATGCCCTGCTGGCGAAACAGCCCGGTAAACGAATATAGCAGCGCCCGCCGGCACGATTGCCGATAGGGATGCAGAATGGAAAAATCATGAGCATGAACCGCCGCCGCTTCCTCACCCTCCCCCTGGCCGCGGCCATTGCCGGCCTGGCTGGCTGCAGCCGCAAGGCGGCCTGGCCGGAAGGCATGCAGCCGATCGTATGGGGGCGCGACACCTGCGTGGCCTGCAACATGGTCATCGGCGATCCGCGCTTTGCCGGCGAGCTGCGCGGCGGGCCGCAGAACATCGTCTTCAAGTTCGACGATCCCGGCTGCATCGCCCTCTGGCTCGACAGCAAGATGGCGAGTTATCCCTGGATGAGCGAGCCGGCAACCCGGATCTGGGTCGCCGATGCCGACAGCCCTGCCAGTGAAACCCGCTGGCTGGACGCGCGCAGCGCCCGCTACGCCGCGAAGTTTTCCCCGATGGGCTACAACTTCGGCGCCGTCGGCACGCCCCGGCCCGGCACGATCGACTTCGCCGCCATGGGCGCACAGGTTGTCGCCAAGCTGCGCGAAGGGCGCTCGTAAAGCCCCGACGGCAGACGTCAGTGCCCGGTATCGAAGCGGAAGGGAATCGCAGTCCGCGTGCGGCCGGATTCCACCAGCACGGTGGCCTGCCAGCGCATGCGTCCGGTCACGCAGACCGGCAGGGTGACCTGTCCGGCAAAGCGGCCCGGGCCGACAGAGGCCAGCACGGGGCGGTGATAGCCCATCGCCATGTCGACACCGGCGAAATCGACCGCCACGCGGTCGGCCCCGCCACCCTCGATGTCGACCGCCACCTCCAGCGGAACGGCAGGCCGCAGCGGCCGCGGTGACAGGGCAAGGCGCAACTGTCCGCCATCGGGCAGGCGGGCGTCGCAGGCCCCGGCCTGCAGGTCGCAACCGGCAGGCGGGCTGACGGTCACATCCGCCTTGGGCAATAGCAGGGGGGACAGCTTGTAGCCAGTGACGCCGATCAGGATCAGGGACAGCAACAGGGCGGAATCGACGAGCAGTGAGCGGTTGGATGCCATGAGCAGGAGCAGATCCGGGTGTAGGCGCCAGACTATCTGATACCAGGCTTGTTCAAGGCAACACTCAAGGCAATACGAGCAAGCTCAAGTCTTATATAAGTGTCGGCGTTTATAATGAGCACGTTAATGTGCCTGAGAAAGCCGGTTTGATGTCCAGAATAATTCGAATAGCGCTCCGAATAGCGCTCCCCTTCATTGCCGCACCGCTGCTCCTGTCGTCCGCCCTTGCCGCCAAACCCAAGTCGCCCGCTGCCGTCGCTGATGAATGGTACCCGAAGGCCCTCGCCAAGAAAGGCGATGCCGAACGTGGCAAGGCTGCCTACAAACTGTGTGCCGCCTGCCACCTGCCCTCCGCCGCAGGCCGTCCCGACGGCGTTTATCCGCAACTGGCCGGCCAGCATGCCGCCGTGCTGATCAAGCAGATGGTCGATATCCGCACCGGCAAGCGCGACAGCCCGAGCATGTATCCGTTCATCCAGGAGATCAAGGATCCGCTGGTGCTGGCCGACATCGCCGCCTACATCGAGGAGTTGTGCATCCCGACCAGCAACGGCCGCTACGAAGGTCCGGACGCCGCCCAGCAGATCGCCAAGGGCAAGAAGCTCTATGAGCAGCAGTGCATCCGCTGTCACGGCAAGAACGGCGCCGGCAACGAGGAAAAGTTCTACCCCGTGATCGCCGGCCAGCACTACAAGTATCTGTTGCGCCAGATGACCGACATCCGCGACGGCCGTCGCTGCAACGTCAATCCGGACATGGTCAGGATCATCGAGGAGTACACCGATGACCAACTGGTGGCGATCTCGGCCTACCAGGCGCGCCTGAGCATGCCCGGGGCGATGTGCGAGAAGGGGGACGCCCACCCCCTGCCGGCTGCCATCCCGAAGGGCAAGTGACGGTTACGGTGCATGGGGACGGCGATTGCCGTCCCCATGCACGCGGCGGCCCGGCGATTGCCGTCCCGCCAGCACCGACTTTTGGATCAAATTCGGAAACGCGCCACCGAACGGTCGAGTTCGGCGGCGAGACCCTGCAGGTGTTCGGCGGCCGCCGTGGTCTGCCGCGCGCTGGCGCTGTTCTCTTCCGACATGGCGGCAATCTTTTCGACCCCGCGGGCGATCTCCTGGGCCGCCGCCGCCTGTTCGTCGAGGGCGCTGCCGATCTCATCGACCGCCGTGCGCACCCGCTCGGCACTGGTCTGGATGCCGCTGATCGAGGCGCC
>CAYYHO010000177.1:0-4204 GCA_964471725.1 uncultured Methyloversatilis sp.
GGGCAGGTTCTCGACTGACAGCTTGGTAAGCCTCTTGACGGTAGCCATGTCAGTCGCCCTCCTGCACCAGTGCCAGAGCGGCCTGCACCAGCTCATAGGCTTTGGAGTACCGCTCATCTTCGATGTTGTTGGCGATCAACTCAAGCAGATGCGTCTGCGCGATGACCAGCGTTATCCCTAGTTCGGTGAGCGTGGAAGGTGTGGGAGGTGAAAGGAACTGATCGTCTGTCTCGTTGCTTCCGGTTATTCTTGTCATGTTGGCATTTCCTCTTAGACGTTGCGATGCTGACCAGAGGTCGGGACTGTTGGCGCAGTCGCCGGCCTCACTCGTTCCACGGTCTTACTTTTTCCCGTGTAAGCCCAGTGTAACGAATGCACGTAGAAGTTAGCAATAGCACATATAACCAAAATCGCCGCTAAGTCGTTGATTTGCCTAAGGCCGTATAGTTACATATAAGCAGGCAAAAGCAGGTATAATGCCACCCCTGATAACTCATAATCCTTTGGTCCACGGTTCAAGTCCGTGCGGGCCCACCAATCCTCACCGGCTTGCCGGCAATCGGCAAGCCGCGGCGCGCCGGCTCGGAGTCGCCGGTTGCCGTGCCACGGCATCTGAAGTCGGCCATAATGGCAGCCAACCATTTGCCACCTTCATGCCGGAACAGCCCTGACCGCGTTGAAACCAGGCCTCAATACCCGTTTCGGGCGCGCCGTCCCCCGTGCGTCCTCGCTGCGCAAGAGCCTGTTCTTGCGTTTTGCGCTGCTGGTCACCAGCGCGATGGCCATGTTTGCCTTCGGCTATCTGCAGTTCGGCATTCGTCCCGTGGTGGACCGGATCGCCGAAAGTCATTTCAGGGCGGCGGCCGAAAAGGTCGATGCTTCGCTGGGCCGCTTGTTTGGCCCGGTGGAAACCTGGATCGGCGTGGCGCGCCAGTGGGCGCAAGCCGAGCCTTTTGACGAGAACCGACCTGAAGAATTCAACCGCCTGTTTCGACCGATATTGAAGCAGACCCCGCATATCACGTCGGTAGTTGCCGGCAGCGGGGATGGCCGCGGCTGGATGCTGCTGGAATTGCCGGATGGCGCGTGGATGAACCGTTTCACCAATCATCCGCAAAGGGGCAACGAGCAATGGTTCATCGATTGGGCTGCCGACGGCAGCAAGCGCATCAGGCGGGAAAGCAGGGATTACGATCCCCGTAGCCGCCCCTGGTTCCGGGAGGCTATGGACGCCCTGGCGCTGGAGGAAACGATCGCCTGGACCGACCCCTACATTTTCTTTACCACGGGCGACCCCGGGATTACCGGGGCAACGGGGATGGTGCTGCCGGACGGCACGGTGCTGGCGCTCGGCATCGACATCAAACTGCTGGACATCACGCGCGTGACGACCGGCGTGACGGTCGGTACGCGCGGCTATGTGGCGGTGATAACTTCCGATGAGCGTATCCTGGGGCTGCCGCGCCCGGCGGTGCAGATCGACGATGCAGAAATACGCGCACGCAGCCTGATGCCGGTCAGCTCACTGGAAAATGCCGTGATGAATGCCGGCGTGGCCGAATGGCAGGAGACAGGACGGCCCAATGGCGGTGTTGTGCGCTATGCATCCGGCGGTGAAACCTGGCTGGCTTCCCTGCAGGAGTTTCCGCTCGGCAGGCAGCAATTCTGGGTGGCGGTGTTCGCACCCGAGGCGGATTTCATCCCGGCCTGGCAGCCGATGGCCAAAGCCATGCTGGGCATCCTCGCAGTCGTGCTGTTGTTGTCCTTCATGCTGGCCTTGCGCTATACGCGGCGTTTCAGCGAACCGCTGGAATCGCTGGCGGAGGCCAGTGGCCGCATCGCTCAGCTGAATTTCCGGCTGGGCGAGCCCGTGCAGAGCGATATCAAGGAAATCCAGCAACTGGCCGGCGCCCAGGAACAGATGCGTCGCATGCTTGACGAGTATCGTGGCACGGTCGATGCCCAGGCCAAGGATCTCAAGCAGCAGATCGCCGCACTGCGGGGGGCCGAAGCGCGGCTGGCGCACCTCAGCCAGCACGATCCGCTCACCGGCCTGCCGAACCGCCTGCTGCTCAACGACCGGCTGACGCTCGCCTTGGCGCGCGCCGAGCGTTACGGCTACCAGTTGGCCGTGTTGTTCGTCGATCTCGATCGCTTCAAGGAGGTGAATGACACCCAGGGTCATCCGGTAGGAGACCAGTTGCTCTGCGTGGTGGCGCAGCGCCTGGCAGCCGGCCTGCGCAAAACCGATACGCTGGCGCGACTGGGCGGCGACGAATTCGTCCTGCTCGCCGAAGACGTCGATGGCGCCGCCGACGCGCAAAACCTCGCCCGCAAGCTGCTGGACGAACTGGCCGCGCCGTTCCAGGTGTCGGCGCACGCCTACCATTTGACCGGCAGCATCGGCATCAGCCTGTATCCGGCCGATGGCAAGGATGCGGTCGCCCTGATCCGCAATGCCGATGCGGCGATGTACCAGGCCAAGGCCCAGGGACGCAATGCGTACTGTTTCTACACCGAAGGCCTGACCCTGCGCGCGGAGGCGCGCCTGCAGATGGAAGCGGCATTGCGGCAGGCTCTGGAGCGGCAGGAGTTCGAACTCCACTACCAGCCGCAGCTCGACTTGCGCGATGGCCGCGTCATCGGCGCCGAGGCGCTGCTGCGCTGGCGCCATCCTGCACAGGGACTGGTCATGCCGGGCGACTTCATCGCGATCGCCGAGGAAACCGGCCTCATCTGCCCGCTCGGCGAGTGGGTGCTGCAGGAAAGCTGCCGTCAATGGGCAGCCTGGGCGCAAAGCGGGCTGGTGCTGCCAAGAATCGCGGTCAATCTGTCGGTGAAGCAATTGCAGGCCAACAACCTACAGGCGCAGATCGACAGCATCCTGCAAGCGCATGGAGTGCCGCACAGCGCGCTCGAACTGGAGGTGACCGAATCGTTCTTCCTCGAGTCTCCCGACGCGCTGGCCATGCTGCTGGCGATCGAAAAGACCGGCGTGAGTTTCGCGCTGGACGATTTCGGTACCGGTTACTCGTCGCTGGGCTATCTCAAGACTTTGCCGCTGGCCCGCATCAAGATCGATCGCGGCTTTACCTGGGATATCGGCAAGAACGCGGATGGCGAGGGTGTCGTGCGCGCCATCCTCGGCATCGCGGCCGCACTGGCGCGCGACGTCATTGCCGAGGGGGTCGAAACCGGCGCCCAGGAGGAATTCCTGCGCCGGCACGGCTGCCTGTGGGCGCAAGGCTACTACTATGCGAAGCCATTGCCGGCCGCAGACTTTGCCGCATGGTGCGGTGCGCGCTCCGGCGACCTGTCCCGCCGATAAGCAGCATGGCCGACGCTATGTCATTGAACCTGCCCGCGCTCATTGCCGCTTTGGGCAGTCATGCGCGACGCTTCGATGTCGATTGGCTGGATGAATGCGACTCCACGAATGCCGTATTGCTGGCCCGCGCCGAGGCCGGCGCGCCGACGGGCGCCGTAGTCATGGCCGCCAAGCAAACGGCCGGCCGCGGCCGGCGCGGGCGCGCCTGGATTTCGGCGGCGGACGACAGCCTGACCTTTTCGCTGCTGTGGCGCTTCGCACCGGGCACCCGGCCGGACGGACTCTCTTTGGCCGCGGGCCTGGCCGTTGCGACCGCGCTGGAAAAAGTCGGCGCTGATGAAGCTCCTGCGCTACAGGGCGGTCGAGCAAAAGACGCTCTCCTCGCCGTAGCGGATGACGGGACGGCGATTCGCCTCAAGTGGCCCAATGACCTGCTGCTGGAGGACAGAAAGCTGGGCGGCATACTGGTCGAGTTGTTGCCCGGCGCGCTGCATGCGGCGGTGATCGGCATCGGCCTCAACCTGCGGCTGCCGGAGGCGCTGCCGGCCGAGCTGCGCAGCCAGAGTGCGGCGCTGGAGTACCGCGGCGACCCCAACCGGCTGTTCGCCGGCATCCTGACCGAATTGCTGGCGGTGCTGGAAACCTTTGCCGCGAGCGGTTTTGCCATGTTGCGAGAGGCCTGGCTGGCGCGCCATGCGCATGCCGACGCGCCGGTCCGGCTGCTCGCCGATTTTGCCCCCCCGCGTATGGGCATCTGCCGCGGCGTCGATGTCGATGGCGCCCTGCTGCTGGAAACGGAGGGCCGTATCGAGCGCATCCTGTCCGGCGAAGTGTCCTTGCGAGGCGCACCATGATCCTCTGTCTCGACGCCGGCAA
>CAYYHO010000178.1:0-4183 GCA_964471725.1 uncultured Methyloversatilis sp.
CGTGGGTGGCGAGCATCACCGACGATTCGAGCGCCTCGGGCACCACCTCGGCGACCCCGGCCTCGAACAGCTTCTCCGCATCTTCCTCCTCGCGCGAGCGCGCCACGATGGGCAGGTCGGGGCGCAGTTCGCGCACCCGCTGCACCAGGCGCAGCGTCGTCTCGATGTCGGCGAAGGTCACCACCATCACGCGGGCGCGGTCGATGCCGGCCGCCAGCAGGTTTTCGCGCCGCGTGCAGTCGCCCCAGGCCACCGGTTCGCCGGCGTTGGCCGCCTCGCGCACGCGGTCGGGATCGAGATCGAGCGCCATGAAGCCGATCTGCTCGGCTTCCAGGAAGCGCGCCAGGTGCTGGCCGGTCTTGCCGTAGCCGCACAGGATGGCGTGCTTCTCCGCCGCCACGGTGCGCGCGGCGATCTGCGTGATCTGCATCGAGCGCATCATCCATTCCGAGGCGACCAGGCGCAGGACGATGCGGTCGGCATACATGACGATGAGCGGCGCGATGATCATCGACAGCACCATGGCAGCCAGCACCGGCTGCACCAGATGGCGGTCGACGAGGCCGTTGTCGGTGGCCAGCACCAGCAGCACGAAGCCGAACTCGCCGCCCGTGCACAGCCAGAGGCCGGAGCGCAGCGCCGTGCCCGCGCCGCTGCCCATGAGGCGCGAGACGACGCCGACGACTACCAGCTTGACGGCCAGGAACAGCAGCAGCAAGGCGAGCACGCCGGCCAGGTCGCGCCAGATCGCCGCCGCGTCGAGCAGCATGCCGGTGGAAATGAAGAACAGTCCGAGCAGCACGTCGCGGAAGGGCCGGATGTCCTCCTCGACCTCGTAGCGGTACTCGGTTTCCGAGATCAGCATGCCGGCGACGAAGGCGCCGAGCGCCGGCGACAGGCCGGCCAGCTCGGTCACCGTGGCGAAGCCGAGGGTCACCAGCAGCACGTTGAGCATGAACAATTCGCCGGACTTGCGCCGCGCCACGATGCGGAACCAGGCATGCATCAGCCGCTGACCGAAGAACAGCACCAGCGCCAGCAGCACGGCGGCCTTGACCAGCGCCCAGCCCAGCGCGCCGGCGAGCACCTCGACCGGCTGCGTCAGCGCCGGAATCAGCACCAGCAAGGGCACCACGGCGATGTCCTGGAACAGCAGCACGCCCATCACCTCGCGGCCGTGCGGCGCGTCGAGTTCGCGGCGCTCGGCCAGCAGCTTGGAAAGGATGGCCGTCGAGGACATGGCGATGGCTCCGCCGAGGGCCACGCTGGCCTGCCAGGACACACCCCAGAACATGGCGCCCGCCCCCACGGCCAGAAAGGTCAGCACCACCTGGGCCAGCCCCAGCCCGAAGACGATGCGCTGCATGGCGAACAGGCGCGGCAGCGAAAATTCCAGGCCGATGGTGAACATCAGGAACACCACGCCGAACTCCGCCAGCCGGTGCGCGCTTTCGATGTCGGGCAGCACGCCGAAGGCATGCGGCCCGGCCAGCGCGCCGACCAGCAGATAGCCGAGGATGGGCGGCAGACCGACGCTGCGGCAGACGGCCACCGCCAGCACCGCGGCGCCCAGCAGCAACAGAATCAGATAAAGAGACATGGCGGGCTCATCTGTCCGGGAGGAACGGGATTGTTATAATTTGCCCCAATCATAACCGCCCGCATGGTCAGGATGCACGCATGCCGTGCCTGTTCTTGCACAGGCGTGTTTCTTGTCTTGATGCTTGAATGTCCGCGCCCGATGACCCCACTTCCTGCCGCTGATCGCTCCGTTGCACTGGCTCGCCGTGTACTCGCCATCGAAGCCGATGCGGTTGCGAAACTTGCCGAGCGGCTCGGCGGAACTTTTGCCAGCGCCGTGGCGCTGATCCTCGCCAGCCAGGGGCGCGTCATCGTCAGCGGCATCGGCAAATCCGGCCACATCGCGCGCAAGATCGCCGCCACCATGGCCAGCACCGGCACCCCGGCCTACTTCGTGCATGCCGCCGAGGCCGTCCATGGCGACCTCGGCATGATCACCCGTGCGGACGTGCTGATTGCGCTCTCGAATTCCGGGGAAAACCAGGAACTGCTGACCATCGTGCCCCTCGTGAAGCGACAGGGCGGTCATCTGATCGCCATGACCGGCAATCCGAACTCGTCCTTGGCGCGCGAAGCCGACATCCATCTGGATGCCGGCGTCGATGAAGAAGCCTGCCCGCTCAACCTCGCACCGACCGCCAGCACGACGGCGGCCCTGGCCCTCGGCGATGCGCTGGCGGTCGCCCTGCTCGATGCGCGCGGCTTTTCCTCCGCCGATTTCGCCCGCTCGCACCCGGGCGGCGCGCTTGGCCGCAAGCTGCTGACCCACGTGCGCGATGTCATGCAGCCGCTGGCGCGCGTCGCCATGGTGGATGAAACCACTGTCGTGCCGACGGCGCTCAGCGCCATCTCCAAGGGCGGCATGGGCATGACCGCGGTGCTCGACAGCAGGGGCAAGCTGGCCGGCATCTTCACCGATGGCGACCTGCGACGGGCGCTGGAGAAACTCGGCGACCTGCGCCAGGTCCAGGTCGGCGCCGTGATGAGCCGCAACCCGCGGACCATCGCCCCGGAGAAACTCGCCGTCGAAGCGGTCGAGATGATGGACCGCCTCAAGCTGAACCAGTTGCTGGTTACCGATGCTGCCGGACAACTGCTCGGCGCACTCAACATGCACGACCTCTTCCGCGCCCAGGTGGTGTGATGGATATCGGCCGCAAACTCGCCGGAATCCGCCTGATGGGCTTCGACATCGACGGCGTGATGACCGATGGCAGACTCTATTTCGGCCCCGAGGGCGATTATCTGAAAGCCTTCTTCAGCCGCGACGGACTCGGCATCAAGTTGCTGGCGAAGTCGGGCGTCAAAATCGCCATCATCACCGGCCGCGACTCGCCGATCGTCACCCGCCGCGCCGCCAACCTCGGCATCGAATTGCTGCGCCAGGGCGTCGAGAACAAACGCGCCGCGATGGCGGAACTGCTGGCCGCGGAGAACCTCGATTTCTCGCAGTGCGGCTACATGGGCGACGACCTCATCGACCTGCCGCTGTTGCGCGCCTGCGGCTTTGCCGCCTGCGTGCCGGACGCCCACCCGCTGGTGCAGCAGCACGCGCATTACGTCGCCCGCGCGCCGGCCGGCGCGGGCGCGGTGCGCGAAGTTTGCGAAACGATGCTGCACGCGCAGGGCAACTGGGAGCGCGTCATGGCCCAATATCTGGCTGCATGACGCGCGTGCACCATGCCAACCCGCAATAACCCGGCTGCAACGCTGTTCCCGCTGGTGATGCTGGGCCTGCTGGCCGGCATGACCTTTTGGCTCGACATGGCCTCGCAAGCCCCCACCGCGGGCAGCGACGGCAAATCGCGCCACGACCCCGATTTCATCATCGAGAACTTCGTGGTGCAGCGCTTCGACCCGCAAGGCGCCTTGCAGCACACCCTGCGCGCCGTCAGCATGCGGCATTACCCGGACGACGACAGCACCACCATCGAATCACCCCATCTCACCTACCATCGCCAGCCGCCCACGCTGATCAGCGCGCAGACCGCTTATCTGGACAGCAAAGGCAAGCATGTGCAGCTGGTCCAGGATGTCAGGATCGAGCGTGCCAGCCTCGGCGACAAGCCGGCCACCGTGCTGACCACGACCGAACTCGACGCATATCCCGACGACGAAATTGCCAACACCAAAGCGCCAGTAACCATTGTCCAGGGACGTTCCAGCATCAGCGGCATCGGCCTGCATGCCAACAACAAGACCTCCCTCTACAGCCTCGATGGTCCGGTAAGCGGCTTTTTCCAGCGCGCCGGCCGCGGCTCGGCAGCCACTGCGCAAACCGCCGATGCGAACCTGCTCGCACCGCCCGCTCCCGTGGCAAAGCCGAAACCGCAGCCCTAGCCGCAGTCGAAGCCCAAACCGAAACCGAAACCGAAACCTCAACCGAAACCTCAACCGAAACCGGATCGCTGACATGAACGCTTCCGTCCGTACCCTGCTCTTCATCCTGGCCAGCGCCCCGCTGGGCGCCGGCATCGCCCTGGCCGAGCGTGCCGACCGCGACAAACCCGTCCATCTGGAAGCCGCCCGCGTCAGCGTCGATGACGTCAAGCGCGTGCATGTCTTCGAGACGGAGGGCATCGCCGCCGCGCAGCAGCGCCTT
>CAYYHO010000179.1:0-4157 GCA_964471725.1 uncultured Methyloversatilis sp.
TCTATCTGGTGCTCGGCATCTTCATCCCGCTGATCGTCACCAACTGCATCGTGCTGGCGCGGGTGGAAGCCTTCGCGGCCAAGAATCCGGTCGGCCGGTCCGCCTTCGACGGCATCATGATGGGAGCCGGCTTCATCTGGGTGATCGGCCTGCTCGGGGCGATCCGTGAATTCGTCGGCCAGGGCACCCTGTTCGCCGGCATCGAGATGGTTTTCCCCGACCTCGAACACTGGCAGGTGCTCCCCGCGGACTACCCGGGCTTCCTGCTCGCCATCCTGCCGCCCGGCGCCTTTTTCGTGCTCGGCCTGATGATCGCCGGCCGCAACTGGCTCGACCACCGCGCCAACGAACGCGCCAAGGCGCGCCTGCTGGCGCAGGTCGCCGCAGCGTCGAGCGCATGAAGGCTGCCGACCGCAGCGAGTTGTTCCGCCGGCTCGCCGCCATCGACCCGGCGCCGCAAACCGAGCTCGAGTACGCCACGCCGTTCCAGCTGCTGGTGGCCGTCATCCTGTCCGCCCAGGCCACCGACCGCAGCGTCAACCTCGCCACGCGCGACCTGTTTCGCGCCGCCCCCACGCCGCAGGCCATCGCCGCGCTCGGCGCGGAGAGGCTGGCGGTCTATCTGAAAACCATCGGCCTCTACCGCACCAAGGCCAGGAATGTCATTGCCACCGCGCAACGCATCGTCGCCCTGCACGGCGGCGCAGTGCCGCACGATCGCGCCGCGCTGGAAGCGCTGCCGGGCGTCGGTCGCAAGACCGCCAATGTCATCCTCAACACCGTGTTCGGCGAACCGACCATCGCCGTCGATACGCACATCTTCCGCCTCGCCAACCGCACCGGCCTGGCGCCCGGCAAGGATGTCGCGACGGTCGAGCAGAAACTGCTCAAGGCGGTGCCGGCCGAATTCCGCCGGCACGCGCACCACTGGCTGATCCTGCATGGCCGCTACATCTGCAAGGCGCGCAAGCCGGAGTGCTGGCGCTGCCCGCTGCGCGACCTGTGCGCCTACAAGGAGAAAAATAATGTTCAACCCGAGCCGTGACCAGGCGCGCCAGTTTCTGATCGATGCCTGGCGGAAACGCCGCACGGCACTGCCGGCCACGGCGCTGGAAGTGATGGCTGCCGACATCGTCGCGCTGCACCCTGAATATCACAGCCTGCTCGAAGCGGATGCCGAAGCTATCCACCGCGACTGGACGCCGGAGGACGGCGCCATGAATCCCTTTCTGCACCTGTCGCTGCACCTCGCCATCGCCGAGCAGATTTCCATCGACCAGCCGCCCGGCATCCGCGCCGCCTTCGCAAGCCGGCGCGCGCAGCACGGCGATGCGCACGCCGCACTGCACGACATTCTCGAATGCCTCGGCGAAACGCTCTGGCGCGCCCAGCGCGAACGGCAACCGCTCGATGGCGCGGCCTACCTGGAATGCCTGCGCAAGAAGACGAAGACGCAGACTTAGGTTTTATCCTTCGATTTCGACCCGGTTGCGTCCCAGCAGTTTGGCGCGATACAGCGCCGCATCGGCACGTGCCAGCGCGACTTCCGCATCGTCATCCCCGGCCTGCATGACGGCGATGCCGATGCTCACGGTGACGACAATCTCGATCTGCTCGAAGTTTGTCTTGCTCGCTGCCACAAGCCCGCGCAGGCGTTCGGCATACAGGCGCGCTTCGTTGGCGCCATTGCCGGGCAACAGGACGCCGAACTCCTCGCCGCCCAGGCGGCCCATGCGATCCACCTTGCGCAGGGAGTCGCGCACGGTGGCGGCAAAGGTCTTCAGGACGGCATCCCCGGCGGCATGGCCATGGGTGTCATTGACTTGCTTGAAGAAATCCAGATCCAGCATCAGCAACGCCGCCGGCCGCTCGAATCGTTGCACCCGCGCCAGCTCGGCTTCGGCAATGGCGAGGAAGTGGCGCCGGTTGGCGGCGCCGGTCAGGGCGTCGGTGGTCGCCAGTTTCATCAACTCCACTTCCATGGCCTTGCGTACCGAGATGTCGCGGGCGACCAGCAGGAATCCGCGGGCATGGAAGTCGTCGGGATTCTTCAGCGCACTGAGGATGATCGAGAACCAGCGGGAACCGCCGCCCAATGGCCATTCGATCTCCAGCCGGCGGGGCCGCTCGGCATCGACAATCAGGTCGCCCATGATGGCAACGATCTCGCTGGCATAGGTTTCGGGCAGCAGGCGGGTGCATTCCTGGCCGCGCCAGGCGGCCACGTCGGGCGCCTGCGGATCGGATGCCGGCCAATAGCAGGTGTCCACGCAGCCGGCGGTGTCGATCACCATGACGATGTCGTCCATGGCGGCAATCAGCGATTGCATGTGCTGCTCGCGCTGCCGCAGCGCCACTTCGGCTTCCTTCGCCTCGGTGATGTCCTGCAGGATGCCGACGGCACGCAGCGGCCGGCCCTGCGCGTCCCGTTCCAGCACCCGGCCGGTATCATGCACCCAGCGCCAGTTGCCGCTCTTGCCGAGCAATCTGAAGCCGCATGAATAGGCAGGCGATTCGCCGGCCAGATGCCGGTCGAGGGCAGCCTTCTGGCTTGCGCGATCGGCAGGATGCACATGCTCCAGCCAGGTTTCGCGGTCCGCGATGCGCTCGCCGTCTGCGAGGTCGAGCAGATCGCCCCAGCGCGGGTTGTAGCGCAGCTCCCCGCTGGGTATCTGCCAGTCCCAGGTGCCCAGGTCGGCGCCCTCGATGGTCAGTGCCAGTTGCTGCTCGCTCTCCCTCAGTCGGGTGCTCTGCTGACGCAGGCTGCGGTTGCCCGCCAGCAGCTGGAGCAGCAGGAACAGGATCAGGCCGGCAGCGCCAATCCCGGCGAGGATGAACCAGCGGTAGCGCTGCCAGACGTCGCGCGCCTCGAACTCCGCCTTTTCGAAGGGCGGCAGCCGCAGGCTGCGCGCCAGTTGCTCCACGGATTGGTAGTCGGCCGGGATGGTGAAGCCGGCAATGCCGGCATCTTGCGCCATCGGCAAATCCGGGGTGATGAACAGCAGGGCGCGGGCAATGCGCTTGAGCACATCCTCGGGTACATGGCTGACCGCAACCAGCGGCCATTCCGGGTACAGGCGGGTGGATACGGCAAAGGGGAAACCCGGATGGCTCTGCCGATTGATCACCTTGAGTTGCCCGGCAGGCAGTTTGCCCTCCCGCTCCATCGCTTCCAGCAGGCCGGTGCGCACGAAACCGACATCGGCACTGCCAGACAACACGGCCTCGATGACCCTGTCCAGATTGTCGACCAACACCAGTTCCACGGCTGCGGGAAAATCGATACCGGCTTGCAGGAATTCATACGCCTGCGTCTGATAGGCGCCAAAGAACTTGGCGCCAGGGGTGGCGATCCGCTTGCTGGGCAGATCGGCCAGTCGATTGAGATCGGCGCGATCGGACCGTGCAATCATCACGCCGCCCAAGGCATTGGCAACTTGACCGGCCTCATAAGTCTGCAGGGTGGCTATCGCACCCGAGAGGAGATTCTTGTGGCGCAGCTGAACAAAGTAACCCGGGTTGGCAAAAACGAAATCCAGCCGGCCGGCGGCCAAAGCTTCTTCCAGTTCGACTTTGTTGAGAAACTCGATCTTGATGCGGTGCCCGGGAAGCGCTCCCGAAAGATAGACTTCAAAGGAGCGATATTTTTGCTCCATGATCGGCTTGGGCCGGATGGCATCGATGGCGAGCGTCAGGGTCTGCTTCGCAACCGCCAGCGGCGGCAGCAATGCCAGCAGCAGCAGGAGGCAGCAGCGGGCGAGCATTACGCGCGCACCAGGTCCTGCAGCGGCGGCGCCACCTTGAGCACTTCCTCGATGGTGGTCAGCCCGGCTGCCACCTTGCGGGCGCCGGAGATGCGCAGGGGCTGCATGCCGCTCTTGATGGCGCGCTCGCGGAACTGCGCCAGGTCGGTATGCGCGGTGATCATGCCCTTCAATTCGAGGGTCAGCGGCATGATTTCGTACAGGCCCAGGCGCCCCTGGTAGCCGGTCATGCGGCATTCGAGGCAGCCGACCGGACGGTAGAGCTGGCTCGGCTTCTTCGATTTCCAGGGCGCCACCAACCCCTGCCAGAGCGCGGCATCCTCGGTCCGCAGGCCGCCGGCGCTCTTGCAATGGGGGCACAGCGTGCGCACCAGGCGCTGCGCCATGACGCCC
>CAYYHO010000180.1:0-4149 GCA_964471725.1 uncultured Methyloversatilis sp.
GCGAGCCGAAGACGCTGTTCTTCAACCTGTCGGGCCACGGCCACTTCGACATGACGGCCTACGAAACTTATTTCGCCGGCAAGCTCGAAGACTACGAGTATCCGGCCGAGGCGATCCAGGAGTCGCTGGCCCATCTGCCTAAGGTTGGCTGAACGGTTCCAAGACGTGCGGCTTTCCGTTCTCGTCCTGCTGTTGGCGAACCTGGCCCTGTTCCTGGTTTTTCAGGGGCAGGTCGAGGCGGGCCGCGAGCCCGAGCGCATGCAGCGGCAGATCGAGCCCGACCGGATGCGCATCCTGCCTGGGTCGGCGGCGGCCGCCACCGACCAGGCGCCGGCCTGCCGGCGAATCGAATGGCTTTCCGCTGCCGAGCTGGAAGCCTTCCTGAAAAGCGATCTGGCCAGTGCCGCAGGCTGGTCGGCCAAACAGATCCAGCACCCGCCCGAACCCGTCCATGGCGTGTTGCTTCCGCAACTGGCCAGCCGGGCAGCGGCGGAGAAGAAGAAGGCGGAACTGCGCCAGCTGGGCGTCAGCGAAGGGCAGATCGTCGAGGACGCGACGCTCGGCCCCTTCCTGCTGTCGCTCGCCGTGTTCCGCAGCCAGGACCTGGCCGAGGAATTCCTGCAGTCCCTGACGAAAAAGGGCGTGCGTTCCGCGCGGATGGCCAAACGCGAATTGCCGGTGGATAAGCACGCGCTTGAAGTGCGCGCCCCGGCCGGCGCCCTGACGCAGAAACTGCCCGACATCCTGCTGCCCCTGGCCAATGCCAGCCTTGCCGATTGCGCCACGCCATGAGGCTGCTGGTCGGGCTGACCGGCGGCATCGGCAGCGGCAAGAGCACGGTCGCGCAGGAGTTTGCGGGCCTGGGCGCCGCGATTGTCGATACCGATGCGATTGCCCATGAACTGACCGCTGCCGGGGGCGCAGCCATTGCGCCCATCCGCGCGGCCTTCGGCGCCGGGGCGGTGACGCCCGACGGAGCGCTCGACCGTGCCGCCATGCGCCGGCGCGTCTTCGCGGCCCCCGCCGAGCGGCAGCGTCTGGAAACCATCCTGCATCCCCTGATCCGTGCGGCCAGCGAGCAGCAGGTGCGCCGTGCCGCCAGCGCCAACATTCCCTACGTGATCCTCGTCGTGCCGCTGCTGGTCGAAGCGGGCGACTATCGCGCCCGGGTCGATCGAGTGGCTGTGGTCGATTGTGCCGTCGCAACCCAGATCGTCCGCACCATGGCGCGCAGCGGTCTGAGTCGTGAAGAGGTTCTGGCGATCCTGGCGGCACAGGCGCAGCGCGAGGAGCGCCTGGCGGCAGCCGACGACGTGATCGACAACGATGCCGGGTTGGACAGCCTGCGGCACCAGGTCGCGCTGCTCGACGTCAAGTACCGGCAGCTTGCGGGACATCATGCAAAGAGTGAGGAATAGCCGCCAATATGATGATAACGGGTGTTTTCTCCCCCACCTCAAGTTGAGAATTGCGGGCAAATCAGTCAAAATTGCGGTCATTTCTTACCGGGCCGGCGTGTGATCACTTACGAATACCCGCTGAACGAGCGCATCCGCACCTTGCTGCGCCTCGAGGACCTGTTCGACAAGACGCTCTACTTCGCCGAGGTCGACGGTCCCGACGAGCACCATGTCGCCATCGTCACCCTGTTCGAGATCCTCGAGATTGCCGGCCGCGCCGATCTCAAGTTCGATCTGGTGCAGGAACTGGAACGCCAGCGGCAAATCCTGCTGTCCTTCCGCAACAACCCGGACATCTCCGAGGAAGCGCTTTCCGGCGCGCTCTATGAAATCGAGCAGAGCTCGGCGGCCCTGCTGGCCATGCAGGGCAAGACCGGCCAGTACCTGCGCGAGAACGAATGGCTGATGGGCATCAAGAACCGCGCCGGCATACCGGGCGGTGTCTGCGAATTCGACCTGCCCTCCTATCATTACTGGCTGAATCGTGACCCGGCGCAGCGGCGCGCCGATCTGGCCGGCTGGATCAATCCGCTGCTGCCGATCCGCGCCGCGCTGGGCATCGTCCTGCGCCTGCTGCGCTCTTCCGGACGCGCCGAGCAGCAGCGGGCCGAACGCGGCGCCTATCAGATGATGCTGTCCGGCCGCACCGCCCAGCTGATCCGCTTGCGCCTGTCGAACAACCACGCCGCGGTGCCGGAAATCAGCGCCAACAAGTACGCCCTCAACGTGCGCTTCACGGTGCCCGACACCGGCACGCGCCCGAAGCAGTCGGAAGCGGACATCGAGTTCGAGCTGACCTTCTGTAATCTGTAGCGACTTTTCAGGGCATCGCGGGACGCTGCGGCTACCCGCCAAAATCCCCGCCGATGCGGGGTTTTTTGTTTCTGGACGTTGCATATCGAATCGAGACAGCGCACAATATTCGGGTAGCTACATGGGTAGCCAGCTATCAGTCGGGTAGCTAGGTAGCCGGAAAGGGGCATCATGGGCAAGCTGTCGGACGTTCAATTGCGGAACTGGATCAAGGCCGGCAAGCCGGTCGCCGTCGCCGATGGCGAAGGGCTGACCTTCACCCTGTCGGCGAAGGGAACAGCGGCATGGACGCTGCGCTATCGCACTGCCGGCAAGCGCAAGGAATTGACCTTGGGGCGTTACCCCGACATTTCATTGACCAGGGCGCGGGAGATCGCGGCGGCGAAGCGAGTCGACGTGCAACAGGGTATCGACCCGGCCGCCGAAAAGCGCAAGGCCGAACATGCGGCAGCGAACGCTTGGACATTCCGCCAGTTGTCTGAGGATTATTTCGAGAAGGTCGCCGACCGCCTGGCCGAAAACACGATTTACGGTCGCAAGCAACAGCTACGCGATTATGTCTATCCGAAGATCGGCGGCATCGCCGCTACGGATGTTTCCCCGGCGGAGATCGTCGCCATTGTGGAAGCCGCCAGCGTCAAGTCCCTGCATGTTGCCCGGCTGGTTCTGATCGCCATTCGGGAAGTATTCGCCCACGGCATCGCCCGGCATGTTGTCGAGCAAGACCCGTGCGCCCATATCAAGGCGAAGGCCATCATCGGCGGCACGAAAACCCAGCGGGAGCGAGTCATGCTGACCGATGGCGAGATCGCCGCCATGCTTGCCGCGCTGCCCCAGTTGAGCCGACCAAACGCGCTGATGGTTCGCGTCCTGTTGGCTACCGGCGCGCGCATCGGCGAACTGGCGCAGGCCGAATGGAAGAACGTGAATTTCGAGGCGGCGGAATGGACGATCCCGCCGGAACATTCGAAGAACAAAAAGCCTTTCGTGGTTCCCCTGCCGGCGCTGGTTGTCGGCTGGTTCGCCGAACTGCAAGCAATGGCATTCGGTAGTCGCTACGTCCTGCCGATCCGCACCCGCAACCAGGGAACCGAAGGCGATGCGCCGATGGAACCGACAACCTTGAACGCGGCGCTGGCGAACCTGGCGAAAACGCTGAGCGACAAATGCCGCCGATTCACCCCCCACGACCTGCGATCAACCTGCCGCAGTCACCTGAGCATGCTGGGCGTGGACGTGCTGATCGCCGAACGCTGCCTGAATCATTCCCTGGGGGGATTGGTCGCCGTCTATGACAAGCATGATTACCTGACCGAGCGCCGCCGGGCGCTGGAGCTTTGGGCCGCGAAACTGGCGGCAATCGAGGCCGGGGCTGCCTTTAATATCGTGCCACTGAAACGCGCATGAAACCCCGTTTTCCCTTCCCTTACCGTAATAATCACTGGGACAAGTGGGACAACTGGGACACTCGCCGGAAACCAGCATGGTTGAGCGGGATCACCTGCCCCGCTTATGCCGTTGTCACTGGGACACCGCTGGGACAACTGGGACACTTCGGAATCAGGACGTTGCAGGACTGCGCAGCGTTTCGGCAAGTGGGCGGCATCCGTCCGCTTTTCGCCGTCCCACCAGCGCCGACTTTTCGACCAAGGGAACACCATGAACGTGCTTGAAACCCTGTCCCGTGCCGAAGCGGTTATCGACCTGCTGCGGGTCAATCTGGCCGGCGACTTTGGGGCCGGTCTGCCATCGAATGCGGGCCTGACGCTGATCGAGGCGCGGCAGGATTCCGGTGTGGAAGCCTGCGAACTGGTCGCCCACCTGATCCGCGATGCGCGCCGCCAGATCGCCGACCGGCTGGCCGGCGAAGCGGCGG
>CAYYHO010000181.1:0-4138 GCA_964471725.1 uncultured Methyloversatilis sp.
TGGCTGGGTGCGCGTCAAGCTCTACAAGGGCAGCGTCAGCGTCGTCAGCCGCGACTCGCAGACCGATTCGCTGTTCGACCCGACCATCGCCACCTTCGAGGACGACGCCGGCGCCTACGACCAGAAGGATGCGGGCGGCTTCATCAAGCTCAACGCCCTGCGCATGCGCATTGCGCAGAACGCGCGACAGAAGCGCGCTCAGGCCGGAAATGCACGGGTGAAGCGCAGCGGCAGCGCCGGGAGCAAGGCGGCCGGCAAGCAGCGGAAAGGCTGAGCCGCCGCACTTCAATGCCAGGCACGCTGTTCGGCTTCACCGAGGCGCAGATCGCCGAGTTCGGGGTGACCATCGGGCTCGGCGCCTTCATGCTGTTCATGCTGTTCATCATCGGCGAACTGGCGCATCGCTCGAAAGCAGGCAGGCTGGGCACCTTCGCCCTGTTTTTCGTGCTGGCCTTCGGCATGCTCGGCTTCATCGTCAAGACGATCATCGAAAAATTGTGGGGGATCTGACATGTCATCATCGAATAACGAGTTCGCCAACGTCGCCGTCTTCAAGAAGGCCAATGTCTATTTCGACGGCAAGTGCGTGAGCCACACCGTGCAGTTCGCCGACGGCAGCAAAAAGAGCGTCGGCGTCATTTTGCCCTCTGTGCTGACCTTCAACACCGGCGCGCCCGAAATCATGGAAACCGTCGAGGGTTCCTGCCGCTACCGCATCGAGGGCGCCGACTGGAAGACCTGCGTCGCAGGCGAGCAGTTCGCGGTGCCGGGCAATACCTCCTTTGACATCGAGGTCACCGGCACGCCTTATCACTACGTCTGCCACTTCGGGTAATCGCTGCCATGCCATCCTTCGACATCACTTCCGAAGCCGACCTCGTCGCCTTGAAGAACGCCGTCGACGTGGCCGGGCGCCACATCGGCAACCGCTACGACTTCAAGGGCACTTCGGCCAAGGCCGAACTCAACGAAAAGGACAAGCTCATCACCATTTACGGCGATTCCGAGTTCCAGCTCGGCCAGGTCAAGGACATCCTGTTTCCCGAGATGGAAAAGAAGGAACGCGAAAGCACCAAGCGCCTCGCTGCCGGCGCCGTGCAGAGCATTTCCGGCAACAAGGCCAAGCAGGAACTGAAGATCGTCACCGGCATCGAGCAGGAGCTGGCCAAGAAGATCGTCAAGCTGGTCAAGGACAGCAAGCTCAAGGTGCAGGCGAGCATCCAGGGCGATGCCGTGCGGGTTGCCGGCGCCAAGCGCGACCTGCTGCAGGAGGCGATCGCCCTGGTGAAGCGCAGCATCACCGACTTCCCGCTGCAGTTCGGCAACTTCAGGGACTGAGTCCGGCCGTGATTCCGGCGCGAACCGTTCTGCTGCCGCTGTTGTGTGCGTGGAGTTTCAGCGCGCCGGCCCAGGATGTCGCGCTGGTTGGGCTCCTGCCCGGCAAGGCCATGGTGGTGATCGACGCAGGCAAGCGGCAAACCATCGCGGTCGGCGCCGCCACTGTCGAAGGCGTGAAGCTGGTCAGTATCGAATCCGGCGCGGCCGTTTTCGAGATCGGCGGCAGGATGCGGCGTGTGGCGCTGGGCCAGAGCGTCGTGTCCTCGCCCGGCAGCGAACGGCCGACGACGACACTGCAGGCGGATGCGAACGGCCACTTCGTCGTTCCGGGCAGCATCAACGGCGTGCAGATGCGCTTTTTGGTGGATACCGGGGCGACCTTCGTCTCGCTCGGGGCCGCGGACGCGCGGCGGGCGCGCATCGACCTGGCGCAGGCAACGCCGGGCGTCAGCATGACCGCCAATGGCGCCGTGCGGGTCTGGCGCGTCAAACTGGCCAGCGTCAAGCTGGGCGACATTGCATTGCGCGATGTCGATGCCTCGGTGCATGAGCAGGACCTGCCGGTGGTGCTGCTGGGCATGAGCTTCCTCAATCGCATGGAAATCCGCCGCGACGGGACGGCGATGACCCTGACGCAGCGTTACTGACGGTTTGGCAATGCAGATCACGGCGGACTGGCTGCGGCGACAGCTTGCCGACAAGCGGCAGCAGGACGCAGTGCGCGAACCGGCCATGCCGTCGGGACAGCCGATTGCCGCAGCGGTGTTGTTGCCGATCGTGGCGCGTTCCAGCGGTCTGACCGTGCTGCTGACCCAGCGTACCGCGCATCTGCGCGACCATGCCGGGCAGATCTGCTTCCCGGGAGGCTGTTGCGAAGCGGCCGATGTTTCGCCGGTGGCTACAGCGCTGCGCGAAAGTCGGGAGGAGGTGGGTATCCTGCCTGACCAGGTCGAAGTCCTGGCGACGCTGCCCGATTATTTCACCGGCACCGGTTACCGGATCACTCCCGTGGTGGGGCTGGTGATTCCTCCGCTCAATCTGCAGCTCGACGATTACGAAGTGGCTGAAGTCTTTGAACCGCCGCTGAGCTTCCTGCTCGATCCGGCCAACTTCCGTCGGCATGCCTACGAGCGCGACGGGGTGGTGCATCATTACTGGGCGGCGCCGTGGCAGGAGTATTTCATCTGGGGGGCGACGGCCGGCATGTTGGTCAGCCTGCGCGACTGCCTGGCGATACAGGGGGCGACACCAAGCGAAGCAGGAGGGCAATAAATTGACGACAGAAATGCTGCAGTGCAATACAATCACCGGACGTGATCTTCACAGCCTGCGTCCTGTCCTGGTTTTGCCATGACCCTTCTCAGCATCATTTTCGTCCTCGTTCTCGAGCAGCTGAAAGCCTTGCCCGAGCAGCGCATTGCCTTGTGGCAGGCCGAATACGCGGATTTCATCGAGCGGCGGCTGAACGGCGGGCAACGGCGGCACGGCGTAACCGCCTGGCTGCTGGGCGTGGCCTTGCCGGCCTTGCTGGTGCTGGCGCTGCAAATCGGCCTGGATTCGGTACATCCCGTACTCGGTTTCGTGCTCGCTGTGGCAGTGCTGTACCTCACCGTCGGCTTGCGCCATTTCAGCCACTTCTACACCGATATCCAGATGGCCCTGCGCATGGGGGAGCTCGACCGCGCGCGCCGGCTGCTGGCAGAATGGCGCGGCCAGAGCGCCGCTCGGCTCGGCTCGACGGAAATTGCCCGGCTGACCATCGAGCAGGGGGTCGTGGCGACGCATCGCCATGTGTTTGCGCCCCTGTTCTGGTTCGTCGTGATCGGTCCGGCCGGCGCCATCCTGTACTGGCTCGGCCTGGCGGTCATGGAGCGCTGGTCCGTGGCGGAGAAGGCCGCAGGGGCAGAGGCCGACAAGGCCAACCGGTTCGCCCAGTTTGCCCAGCAGGCCTTCCAGGCGCTGGAATGGCTGCCGGCACGCCTGACGGCGGTCACCTTCGCCATCGTCGGCGATTTCGAGGACGCGGTGTATTGCTGGCGCACCCAGGCGCGCCAGTGGGCGCAGGCCTTTCCGACGCCGCAGGGCGCCGACATGGCCTCCGGCATTCTGCTTTCGAGCGCTGCCGGGGCGCTCGGCGTTCGCCTCGGGCTGCCGCTGCCCGAGGCGAGCGGCATCGACACCCGCCCCGAACTCGGCCTTGGCGACGATGCCGACATCGAACATCTGCAAAGCGCGATCGGATTGGTCTGGCGCGCTTTGGTGCTGTGCCTGCTGTTGTTGGCCCTGTTGACCCTGGCAAGCTGGGTCGGGCCGTAACCGGAATTCTGGCTGTTCAATAACAAGGAGTGGAAGCTATGTCGAACAAGGAAGTAGTCGTACTGAGTGCCGCGCGTTCCGCCGTGGGCGCCTTCAACGGTTCGCTGAAAGATCTGGAACCCGCCGAACTCGGTGGCCTGGTGATCAAGGAAACCATCGCCCGTGCCGGGGTCGACCCCGCGCAGGTGAGCCTGGCCGCCGTCGGCAATTGCATCCCGACCGAGTCGCGCTATGCCTACGTGGCACGCGTCGCGACGATCCAGGGTGGCATGTCGATGGATTCGACGGCGTTCGCCGTCAATCGCCTGTGCGGTTCCGCCCAGCAGGCCATCGTCAGCTCGGCGCAGGCCATCCTGCTCGGCGATGCCGACTATGCCCTGGCCGGCGGTGTCGAGGTGATGTCGCGCGGCGCGTACCTGCTGCCGGCCCTGCGTGCCGGCGCCCGCATGGGCGATACGCAGGCCATCGACGCCAAGGTCGCGGT
>CAYYHO010000182.1:0-4126 GCA_964471725.1 uncultured Methyloversatilis sp.
CTTGAACTGCTCGACCCAGTCGGCCGAGTCGGTAACCTCGTCGCGCCACGACAGCAGCTGGCGCAGCCAGGCGATCTTGTCGTCATAGGCCGCATCGGCGCGGGCGGAAGTGCCGGTTTCCTTGTAGCGCCAGTGCGCGGCGACGCCCATCTCGGCATGCCGGTGCATCTCCTGGGTGCGGATCTGCACCTCGAGCGCGCGCCCTTCCTCGTCCAGCACGGCCGTGTGCAGCGAACGGTAGTCGTTGCCCTTCGGATGCGAGATGTAGTCGTCGAATTCGCCGCGGATCGGCTGCCACAGCGCATGCACGATGCCCAGCGCCGTGTAGCAGTCGCGCACCGAATCGACGATGATGCGCAGCGCACGCACGTCATAGACCTCGTCGAACTCGAGGTGCTTCTGGCGCATCTTGTTCCAGATGCTGTAGATGTGCTTGGGCCGGCCCTGCACCTCGGCATGGCCGACGCCGGACTTCGCCAGCTCCGCCTGCAGGCGGACGATGGCGTCGGCAATGAAGGATTCCCGCTCGCGGCGCTTCTCGTCGAGCATTTTGGCGATGCGCTTGTAGGTGGCCGGATCGACGAAACGGAACGCCAGGTCCTCGATCTCCCATTTGATCTGCCAGACGCCGAGGCGGTTGGCGAGCGGCGCGTAAATCTGCTGGCTCTCGCGCGCGATGTCGGCGCGCGCCGGCGTGTCGTGATCGGTGAACCAGCGCAAGGTCTGGGTGCGCGAGGCCAGCCGCACCAGCACGACGCGGATGTCGGCGGCCAGCGCCAGCAGCATCTTGCGCAGGATTTCCGCCTGCGCCTGCATGCCCTGCGCATTCTGGCCGGCCGCCAGGGTCAGGGGGCGCAGGTGCTTGAGGCGATGCAGGCCATCGACCAGCCCGGCCACCGCGGCGCCCCAGCGGGCCGTCATTTTCTCGCGGGCATGCGCCATGTGGTCGGGCGCGGCAAACAGCAGACCCGCCATGCGGCTGTCCGCGTCGAGGTTCAAAGAAGCGAGGATCAGCGCGACGCCGATGGCGTGACCGAATGCCGTCTCGCCAGTACCGAGTTTTGCCTCGCCGTACAGTTCGCGCGCCGCGGCAATTGCCTCTTCCAGGCGTGCCACGGCATCCGCCGGCAGCCCGACGGCAAGCCGCTGCAGGACTGCATCATCGACGCCGCTGTCGGGAAGGGAATGGACTACGGAAACCATGGGGGAGAAGTCTTGGTCGGGCGAGACATGAAAGTCCCTGCATTTTACAGGGAGGCCATGGCGAGGATCGGCAGCCGGCAAGACAATCCGATCGGCTGTCCCTGCATGGCGACCCCGGAATCCTTGCCTGCCGCCCTGTTTGCCTTCCACCGCTCGAGGCTTCGCAGGGTAAACTCCCCGCCATGATGACGCCCGCCGATCCGCCACTGTTTGCCTTGATCGGCAACACGCCGCTGCTGTCGCTGAATTTTCCCGACCTGGGGACGACGATTCATGCCAAGGCCGAGTTCCTCAATCCCTCGGGCTCGATCAAGGACCGGCTGGCGGCATACGTCCTGACCGATGCCCGCGCGCGCGGCCTGCTGCGTCCCGACTCGATCGTCCTCGAATGTACCAGCGGCAATACCGGTATCGCGCTGGCCATGGTCGGCGCCGCCCTCGGCGTCCGCGTGAAGATTTTGATGTCGGACTCGGCCAGCGTCGAGCGCCGCCACCTGATGCGGCATTTCGGCGCCGAACTGCAGCTGTTCAAGGCGACCCGCGGCTATGTGACCGGCATCGAGATGAGCCGGGAAATGGCGGCCGCCGACCCACGCTATTTCCTGCCGCGCCAGTTCGAGAACCCGCTCAACGCCGACGACCACTTTGATCATACCGGCCAAGAAATCCTGCGGCAGATGGACCATCGCGTCGATGCCTTCGTCAGCGGCTACGGCACCGGCGGCACGCTCAACGGGGTCGGCCGCGCCTTGCGCGCGGCCTGTCCGGCGGTCGAGGTGGTCGCCATGGAGCCGGCCGAAGCCGCCATGCTCTCGGGCGAGATGCCCTGCTGCCACAGCATCGAGGGCATTGCCGGCGGCTTCGTGCCGCCGCTGCTCGACGGCGTGCGCTTCGACAGCCGCGAGAAGGTCTCCAGCACCGAAGCGCTCGTCATGACGAAACGGCTGGCGCGCGAACACGGCCTGCTGGTCGGCACCTCATCCGGCGCCAACGTGGTCGCCGCGCTGCGCGTCGCACAGCGCCTGGGGCCGGCGGGACGGGTAGTGACCATCCTCTGCGACCGGGCGGAACGCTACTACTCGACGAAGCTGTTTGCCGACGTTACTACGCCGTAGCGCGCAGCCTGACGGAATAGGGTCTTAACCAACCCAGCGCCGCGCGTTGCGGAACATCCTCATCCACGGCGAATCCTCACCCAGCCCGGCCGGATGCCAGCTCATCTGCACGCTGCGGAAGGTGCGCTCGGGGTGCGGCATCATGATCGTGGCACGGCCGTCGGCCGAGCTCACGCCGGCGATGCCGTCGGGCGAGCCGTTCGGGTTGAACGGGTAGCTCACCGCCGGTGCGCCGCGGTTGTCGATGTAGCGCAGCGCGATGGCGGGACGGTTCTCTGCGGCGAACACCGCGCGCCCCTCGCCGTGGCTGACCACCACCGGCAGCTGCGAACCCGCCATGTCGGCGAGGAAGATCGACGGCGAGGCGGGGATTTCGCTCATCACGAAGCGCGCCTCGAACTGCTCGGAGCGGTTGCGCTGGAAGGTCGGCCAGTGTTCCGCGCCGGGGATGATCGGCGCGAGATGGGCCATCATCTGGCAGCCGTTGCAGATGCCGAGCGAGAAGCTGTCGGGCCGCGCGAAGAAGGCGGCGAAGGCTTCCTTGAGTTCGGGATGGAAGAGCACCGACTTCGCCCAGCCCTGCCCCGCGCCCAGCACGTCGCCGTAGGAGAAGCCGCCGCAGGCCGCGAGGCCCTTGAAGTCGTCCAGTTTCACGCGGCCGGCCATCAGGTCGGACATGTGCACGTCGGTGCAGTCGAAGCCGGCGCGGTCGAAGGCGGCGGCCATCTCGACTTCGCCATTGACGCCCTGCTCCCTGAGGATCGCGATCTTGGGCCTGTGGCCGCCAATCGAGAAGCTTTCCTGCGGGTCGAAGCTCAGCTGCAGCGAGAGGCCGGGATCGGTGGCGTCGAGCACGGCGTCGAATTCCTCCTGCGCGCAGGCCGGATCGTCGCGCAGCCGCGCGACCTGGTAGCTGACCTCGCTCCAGGCGCGCTGCAGGTCGACGCGCCGTGCCACCAGCACCGACTTTGCGTTGCGCCAGATGCGGATCTCGTCGGCATCGTTGAGCGTGCCGATGCTGTGCGCGCAGGCGCTGAGTCCGGCATCGCGCAGCACCTGCATGACGGCGCCGCGGTCGGCACGGCGGATCTGGATCACCGCGCCGAGTTCCTCATTGAACAGCGCGGCAAGCAGACGGTCCTGCAGGCGGCCATCGATCTGCTCAGGCTTGCGCTCCATGCCATCGATGTCGTTCATCAGCGGGTCGTAGCACAGCGCGTCGAGGTTGAGCGACACGCCGACGTGGCCGGCAAAGCTCATCTCGCAGACGGTGGCGAACAGGCCACCGTCGGAACGGTCATGGTAGGCGAGCAGCTGTGGCCGCAGGGTCTGGATCGCGGCGAAGAAAGCCTTGAGCAGCGCGGCATCGGCATCCGGCGGCAGGCCGCCGCTCATCCCGCCCTGCCCGCCATAGACCTGCTCCAGCGCCGAGCCGCCGAGGCGGTTGCGGCCCTGGCCGAGATCGATGAGGACCAGTTCAGTTTCCTCCTCCGGGCGCTGCAGCTGCGGGGTCAGCGTCGCGCCGATGTCGGCGCAGGGCGCGAAGGCGGTGACGATCAGCGACAGCGGCGCGGTCACCGTCCTGGCCTGGCCATCCTCTTCCCAGCGCGTGCGCAGCGACAGGGAATCCTTGCCGACCGGGATGGAGATGCCGAGCGCCGGACAAAACTCCAGTCCGACCGCCTTGACGGTGTCGAACAGCGCAGCATCCTCGTGGCCGTGGCCGGCGGCCGCCATCCAATTTGCCGACAGCTTCACCTGGCCGAGATCGCCCACCGCGGCGGCCGCCAGATTGGTCAGCGCCTCGC
>CAYYHO010000183.1:0-4085 GCA_964471725.1 uncultured Methyloversatilis sp.
GAAGGCGCGGCCGTAGATGGCAGCGGCCTTGGCATCGCCCTCGCCCTTGACCTTCTGGGCATCGCGATAGGCTTCGGCGACGATCACTTCACGCTGGCGGTCGGCATCGGCACGGATCTTCTCGGCTTCCGCAGAACCCTGCGAGCGCAGCTCGTTGGCGACGCGCTTGCGTTCGGTCTCCATGCGGCGATAGACCGACTCGGACACTTCCGGCGGCAGGTCGACGCGCTTCAGTCGCACGTCCACGATCTCGACGCCAATGGCGCGGGCATCGACGTCAGCCTTCTTCTGCACATCGGCCATGATCTTGTCGCGCGCGCCGGACACCACATCATGCACCGTACGGCGACCGAATTCTTCACGCAAGCCCGCATTGACGGTTTGCGCCAGGCGGGTGCGCGCCAGCATCTCATCGCCGCCAACGGAAATGTAATACTGCTTGACGTCGGTGATGCGCCACTTGACGAGGAATCGACCAGCACCGGCTTCTTCTCGGCAGTCAGAAAGCGCTCGGGCTCGACGGAATCCAGCGTCAGGATGCGCTTGTCGAAGTAGCGCACGTTCTGGATCATCGGCCACTTGAACGACAGGCCCGGCTCCTTGATGATTTCCTTGATCTCGCCCAACTGGAAGACCAGGGCGTACTGGCGCTGATCGACGGTAAACAGCATCGACCCGGCCGTCAGGAAGACGCCGAACATCAATGCGAGGACAAACGGAAGTTTTTGCATCAGCGCTCTCCCCGCTCGCGTGTGAAGTTGCGCGTGCGCATGTCACGACTGTCCTGGTGTGAGGCCGCCGGAGCGGCAGCGCGCTCGGCCTCGACCGGCGTGGGCTGGCCAGCCCCCGCAGCCTGCATCAGCTTGTCGAGCGGCAGGTAGAGCAGGTTGCCGGCGCCCTTGGTATCGACCATCACCTTGGAAGTGTTGGCATAAACCTGCTGCATGGTTTCCAGATAGAGCCGCTGGCGCGTCACTTCGGGCGCCTTGGCATATTCGGCATACAGCTTGGAGAAGCGCGCCGCCTCACCTTCGGAAGTCGCCACCAGCCGGGCACGGTAACCATTCGCCTCTTCCATGAGGCGCGAAGCGGTACCGCGCGCCTTCGGGATCACGTCGTTGGCGTAGGCTTCGCCCTCGTTCTTGTGCCGCTCGCGGTCCTGGCCCGCCTTGACGGCATCGTCGAAGGCGGCCTGCACCTGCTCGGGCGGCTGCGTGCTCTGCATCGTCACCGCGAGGATCTGGATGCCGGTTTCGTAACGGTCGAGGTTTTCCTGCATCAGCTTGTTGGTGTTGGCGGCGATCACGTCACGGCCCTCGTAGAGCACGAAGTCCATGCGGTTCTTGCCGACCACCTCCCGAATCGCCGTCTCCGCCGTCTGCATCACGGCATCGTCGGGATTGCGGTTCTTGAAGATGTAGTCCTTGGGATCCTTGAGCAGGTACTGGACGGCGAACTGCACGCTGACGATGTTCTCGTCATCGGTCAGCATCAGCGCCTCTTTGGGTACCTTGTTCTTCTCCGAGCCGCGGTAGCCGATCTCGACGGTGCGCACGCCGGTCAGGTTCACCACCTCGTTGGTCTGGATCGGCCAGGGCAGCCGCCAGCGCAGGCCGGGTTCGGTCGTCTCGCTGTATTTGCCGAGCGTCAACACCACGCCGCGCTGGCTGGCATCGACAATATAGAAACCGCTCGCCAGCCAGGCCGAGCAGCAGGCCGATGCCGCCGCCGAACTGGCCGGGGGTCAGCGCGGGCAGATTCGGCCCATCGCCTCCGCCGCCGCCATCGCTGCCGCCGGAATTGCCGGGGCCGCCGCGCTTCTTGCCGAAAACGCCCGCCAGGCGGCGATTCACATCGCGCCAGAGTTCGTCAAGATCGGGTGGGCCCTGGTTGTTGCGGCCGCTGCCCCCACGCTTGGGATCGTTGCCCCAGCCATGGTCGTTGAGTGACATCAGAATGCCGGTAATCATGTCGTTGTCTTGGGATCCGTTTTTTCGTATTCAATCGGCGGCGCCAGCTTGTGCGCCACTTCGGCCAGTGCCGCCCGCATCAGGTCGATACCTGCTCCCGTGCGGGCACTGAGCCGAACCCGCAGGATGTTATCACACTCGTCCCGCTCCACTCCGGGGGTGACTTCGGTCAGGTCGATTTTGTTCCAGACCACGATTTGCGGCGTCCCGCCAGCGCCGATTTCCTGCAGCACCTGGCCCACGGCAGCCATCTGCTGCGCCCGGTCGGAGCTCGCGGCATCGACGACATGCAGGAGCAGATCGGCGTGGGCGGTTTCCTCCAGCGTGGCGTGGAAGGCAGCCACCAGCGCATGCGGCAGGTCACGGATGAAGCCGACGGTGTCGGACAGCACGATCTGGCAGCCGGAGCGGCCATCGGCCATCTCGCAGGTCGGCACATACAGACGCCGTGTCGTGGTATCGAGGGTGGCGAACAACTGGTCGGCGGCATAGGCGCCGGCCTTGGTCAGCGCATTGAACAGGGTGCTCTTGCCGGCGTTGGTATAGCCGACCAGCGACACGGCGAGGACTTCGCTGCGGCTGCGGGCCCGGCGGCGCACGGCGCGCTGGCGCTCCAGTTGCCTGAGGCGATCCTTCAGGAGGGACACCCGCTTGCCGAGCAGGCGGCGGTCGGTTTCCAGCTGCTTTTCGCCGGGGCCGCGCAGGCCGATGCCGCCCTTCTGGCGCTCGAGGTGCGTCCAGCCGCGCACCAGGCGCGTCATCAGGTGTTCCAGCTGGGCCAGCTCGACCTGCAGCTTGCCTTCGTGACTCTTGGCGCGCAGGGCGAAGATGTCGAGGATCAGGCTGCTCCTGTCCACCACGCGCCGCTCGCAGGCGCGCTCGAGGTTGCGCTGCTGCGCCGGCGACAGTTCGTGATTGAACAAGATCAGGTCGGCATCCGCTGCCGCCGCCGCGGCGACGATCTCGTCCACCTTGCCCTTGCCGGCGAATGTCGCCGGATCCGGCCGGCCGCGCTTGCCGGAAATCAGCGCGACGCGCCGTGCGCCGGCACTCGTGGCCAACAACTGGAACTCTTCGAGCCGCTCGGCATAATCGCCGGCGCCGAAATCAAGCTGGACCAGTACGGCGCTCTCGCCGGCAGCCGGTCTTTCAAACATCAAGCAGGCGTCGCCTTCCTGCCGGCATCACTCCGCATCGGCGTCGGCGCTGATGCTGACGGGACGGGCGGGCACCACGGTGGAAATGGCGTGCTTGTAAACCATCTGGGTGACGGTGTTCTTGAGCAATACGACATACTGGTCGAAGGACTCCACCTGGCCCTGCAGCTTGATGCCGTTGACCAGGTAGATGGAAACCGGAATATGCTCGCGGCGCAAAGCGTTGAGGAAAGGGTCTTGTAGCATCTGCCCTTTGTTGCTCATGGGGTGACCTCACAGGGTTGTGGTTTTTCGAAAAGCCGGCACTGTAGCCGATTTTTGGGTGGCTGGCCAGCGCCACAGCCGGCGATAAGCGTGAAAAAAGTCGGCGCTGACGAGACGGCATGCCATCAGCGCGGCGGCTCGATTTCCAGCTTTTTCATCTTTTCCCAGAGGCTCTTGCGGCCGATGCCGAGCGCAGTCGCCGTATCGCCGATGCGCCAGCCATGGGCGGACAGGCGGCTCTCCAGGTAGCGCCGTTCGCATTGCCTGAGGTAGGCGCCGAGGGATTCTTCCGCTGCCGTCGCGGCGGCATCGGCAGCCGCCTGGGCCGGCTTGCCGGCGGGGTCGAACAACATCTGCGGCGTCAGCCGGCTGGCATCGTTGAGGATGCAGGCGCGCTCCAGGCAGTGCTTGAGCTCGCGGATGTTGCCGGGCCACGAATGCTCGAGCAGGGCGCGTTCAGCCCCCGGCGTGAGGCTGCAGCACTCGTGATGCGCGGCCTCGTTCTGCGCCAGGAACTTGCGCGCCAGCCAGAGGATGTCGTCGCGGCGTTCGCGCAGCGGCGGCACGTGGATCTGCACGACATGGATGCGATAGTAGAGGTCCTCGCGGAACTGCCCGGCCTCGACCATGCGCTTGAGATCCTGATGGGTCGCACAAATCAGGCGCAGGTCGACGTGGATCGGGGTATCGCCGC
>CAYYHO010000184.1:0-4076 GCA_964471725.1 uncultured Methyloversatilis sp.
CCGGCAGGCGGTGGGCGAAGGTGCCGACCTCGCGCGCCGTGCCGCAGGCCGAGGGCTGGCCGGTGAGCGAGAAGGGGCCGTTGCCCGGTTCGCTGATCTTGCCCACCAGCAGGTGCACGTTGTAGATCATGTTGTTGACCCAGGTGCCGCGCGTGTGCTGGTTGAAACCCATGGTCCAGAAGGAAACGACCTTCTTGGCGGGATCGGCATACAGTTCGGCCATCTGCTTGAGTTTTTCTGCCGGCACGCCGGAAATCTTCGCCGTTTTTTCCAGGGTGTATTCAGAAACGAACTTGGCGAACTCCTCGAACGTCGAATCCTTGGCGGCGCCCGGATTGCCCTTCGGCTTGCCGTCGGCTCCGGGGTAACCGTTGGCCTTGGCGTCTTTCTCGAGCGCATGCGCCGGCCGCAGGCCGAAACCGATATCGGTTTCACCCACTTTGAAATTGACGTTCTTCTTGACGAATTCCTTGTTGACCTTGCCGGTGCTGATGATGTGGTGGCAGATGTAGTTGAGAATCGCCAGGTCGGTGTTCGGCACGAAGATCATGCCCACGTCGGCGAGGTCGAAGCTGCGATGCTCGAAGGTGGACAACACCATCACCTTGCTGCCGGGGTGCGTCAGGCGCCGGTCGGTGATGCGCGACCAGAGGATCGGGTGCATTTCGGCCATGTTGGAGCCCCAGAGCACGAAGGCGTCGGCGTTCTCGATGTCGTCATAGCAACCCATCGGCTCGTCGATGCCGAAGGTACGCATGAAGCCGGCGACCGCCGAGGCCATGCAGTGGCGGGCATTCGGGTCGAGGTTGTTGGAACGGAAGCCGGCCTTCCACAGTTTCGCCGCCGCATAGCCTTCCCAGATGGTCCATTGCCCCGAGCCGAACATGCCGACCCCGGTCGGGCCGTCGGTCTTCAGGGTCTCCTTCCACTTCTTCGCCATGATGTCGAAGGCCTCGTCCCACGACACCTCGACAAAGCTGCCGTTCTTGTCGTACTGGCCGCCCTTCTTGCGCAGCAGGGGCTTCTTGAGGCGGTCGGCGCCGTACATGATCTTGGACAGGAAGTAGCCCTTGATGCAGTTGAGGCCGCGATTGACCGGCGAATCGGGATCGCCCTGCGTCGCCACGACGCGGCCTTCCTGGGTGCCGACCAGCACCGCGCAGCCGGTGCCGCAGAAGCGGCAGGCCGCCTTGTCCCAGCGTACCAGCGTCGGGTTGGCGGCCGTCTCCTTTTTGGCCGTCTGCGCGGCGAGGGGAAGCGAAATGCCCGCTGCAGCTGCCGTGGCGGCAACGGCATTGGCCTTGATGAACTCGCGACGATCCATGTTCATGCTGTCATCTCCTTGGTGAGACTGTCATCCGAATATTGATAAACCAGGGCTGCATCCGATATTCCTTCGATCAGGTGCACCTTGAGCAGGGAATCCTCGACGCTGTAGCCGGAGCCGTCCTCCAGCGTCAGGACGATGCGTCCGCCAGCCTCTTCAGCCGCGTGTATCTCCACGCCGGCAATTTCGCGCAGGGCGGCCAGTGTCTCCGGGAAGCGTTCGGGCAGGGCCCGCACCAATACGCCGGTAATGTTCATGTCGGGGCTCCAGGGTTGGTCGCCGCGACGCGTACCGCACGGGGCGGACAGGGCGCGACGCAGGCGCCGCACCCGGTGCATAGGGCCGGATCGATTTCCGGCCGGGCGGCCTGCCCCAATTGGGGACGAAAGCGGATCGCCCCGGCTGCGCACAGGTCGCCGCAGCTGCGGCAGACCACGTTCTCCCGGGTCAGGCAGGTTTCTCCTATGACGGCGAGATTGCACCAGGGCCGGGCGCCGTCCTGCATCCGCAGGGCTGCCGGTATGCAGGCCTCAAGGCAGGCCCGGCAGAAGCTGCATTCCCCGCGCTGGAAGTCGATTTCCGGGAAACCGCCGTCGCCGGCCACCACGATCTGCGCGGGGCAGGCTTCGATGCAGGCATTGCAACGGGTGCAGGCAGACACGAAGCTGCTTTCGGCCAGCGCCCAGGGTGGCCGCAGAAAGCGCCGCGCCGGGCTTCTGGCGCGGAAGAAATTGCGGCGCGACAAATTGACCGACGCCTCCACGGAGGCCCTGCCTTTCTTCCCAAAATGAATAATCGGATGCTAATGCTCGACCGACCCGCCTACCTTGATGAAGATCAACCGGGAGACCAACGGCCCACGCCGGGGAGCGAGCGGACACTGACGGAACTCCATCTGCAGGATCACGCCATGGTTATGGCGGGCGTAGAATCCCTTTCCGAGTTCCGGTATAAAGTCCATTAAGGCAGGCGCCGACGATTATTGCAAGGCCGTTTGCCAACATTTCCGCCTGCCGCCCGCGCGGCCGGCATGTTCATTCATGCAACTGCCTTATCGAGTCGCCGTAACGACACCATGGCCGAACCCCTAGACAAACTGCCCCATGCCGAAGACCCCATGGAGTTGTATCTCGCCAAGGTGCAACTTCTGCTGTCGCGCCACCGCCGCGTCGAGGATCTGGTGCATCGCCAGGACATGCCGCGCCACGACCTGGTCGAGGACCTGGTGCACAAGCAGCACCTGGCCGAATTGCAGCAGCTGCTCGAAGGCCTGGAAGCGCCCTACATTGCGCGCATCCTCGAAGCGCTTTCCGAGGAAGATCGCGTGACCGCCTGGCAACAGGTCGACGAGGCGCGTTGCGAGCGCGTGCTCGAAATCCTGCCCGACGACATGCGCGAGGAACTGGTCGGCGCACGCTCCTACGCCAGCATGCGCAGCATGCTCAATGCTTTCGAACTGCAACGCGGTCGCTTGAGCCAGGTGCAGGTCGACAGCCGCTCCGACCTCGCGAACATCAAACCGATCTGGGTGGACCTGGTCGCGCCGTCGCACTTCGTGCGCGCCTGGGTGGGCAAGTATTTCGACCTCGAGCTGCCCGATCCCGACGACCTCACCGACCTGGAGGCCAGCGCGCGCTTCTATGTCGATGACAACGGCGAAGTGCATCTGCACTCGGATTTCCTGCTCGATACCGAGAAGGAATCGCGCAACGTGGCTGTCGCCTTCATCCTGCACCGCGACATCCTGTTTTCGGTACGCAAGGAGGAACTGCCGGTGTTCCGCCTGCAGCGCCTGCGCGCGCGCATCCAGCCCGGCTACGTTACCGACGGCAAGGACGTGCTGCTCGACCTGTATGCCGCCGATGCCGAATATTCCGCCGATGCGCTCGAAGATGTCTATGCGGCCCTCGAAGCGGTCGGCAAGCGCGTGCTCGGGCAGGAGGTCACGGATGCCGAAGCCGCCAAGACCCTGGCCGCGATCGCCAGCGAGGAGGACCTCAACGGCCGCATCCGCCGCAATGTCCAGGACACCCGCCGTGCGCTGTCCTTCCTGCTGCGCAGCAAGTTCCTGCTGCCCAACCAGCAGGACGATGCGCGCCAGATCCTGCGCGACATCGAATCGCTCGACGGCCACACCGCCTTCCTGTTCGGCAAGATCAACTTCCTGATGGATGCCACGGTCGGCTTCATCAACATCAACCAGAACAAGATCATCAAGATCTTCTCGGTGGCCTCGGTTGGCCTGCTGCCGCCGACGCTCATCGCCAGCGTGTACGGCATGAATTTCAGGCACATGCCCGAGCTCGACCAGGCCTGGGGCTATCCGTTCTCGCTCGCGCTGATGGCCGCCAGCGTCATCGCGCCTTTCTGGTATTTCCGCCGCAAGGGCTGGCTGTAGCGGTGGCGCGGCAGTCGTCCGGCCGTGCTGACCGTGTTGCGGCGCCGGCGTGTGCCGCGCCCACGGGTTCGTGAATCCGACGGCTGCCCCGTCCGGTGAAGCCCTGGCCGCAGTCAGGCGAGTGGCCGCGGCGACGACCCTGGCCGTGCTGGGGTTGGCGCTGTTGTACCCGGTGCTGGCGGTGCGGCTGCACGACCTCGGCGCCGGCACGGCAGTCATAGGCGCGTTCTCGATGCTGCCCTTCGCCATGGTGGCGCTGGCGGCCCCGGCGATGCCGCGCCTGTTTGCCCGCATGGGCGTCGGACCGGCCTATCGTGCGGGGCTCGCGCTGCAGCTCGTCACGGCGCTGGG
>CAYYHO010000185.1:0-4072 GCA_964471725.1 uncultured Methyloversatilis sp.
TGGTCGCCATGTTCGGGCGGATCATGCCGGCGCCCTTGGCGATGCCGGTGATGGTGGCTGCCGTCTCGCCAGCGCCGACTTTTCTGGATGCGGCCTTGGCTACCGTATCGGTGGTCATGATGGCGTGCGCGGCGGCATGCCAGCCATCGGCCTGCAGCCTGGCCACGCAGGCCGGCAGGCCGGCCTTGAGGCGGTCGACGGGGAGCGGTTCGAGGATCACGCCGGTGGAGAAGGGCAGCACCTGTTCGGCGCGAATCTCCAGGCAGCGGGCGAGGGCGGCGCAGCTGAGTTGCGCGGCCTCCAGTCCGGCGGCGCCGGTGCCGGCATTGGCGACGCCGGTATTGATCACCAGCGCACGGATGCCCTCCCTCTGCAAATGATTCTGGCAGACCTGCACCGGCGCGGCGCAGAACCGGTTGCGGGTGAACACGCCGGCGACGCGGCTGCCGGGGGCCAGCTCGATGACGGTCAGGTCGCGGCGATTGGCCTTGCGGATGCCGGCCTCGGCGACACCGAGGCGCACGCCGGCGACGGCATGCAGTTGGTCGGGGGCGGGGGTAGCGTAATTGACAGGCATGCGGGTGTTTCCATCAGAGCTTGCGGGGTATGACGGTCGCCGAACTGTCGGCGCCCAGCGCGCGCCACAAGCCGACCAGCAGGTGGTTGGCATTGCCGATGCGCACGGACTTGCCGGCCGCCTTTAGTTCGTCGATCAGATCGATGAAGGTTTCGGCACAGGGGATGTCCATGCGCTGCAGGTTGCTGGCATCGACATTCACCTGCTCATGCTTCTGGGCGCGGGTCTGCAGCGCGGCGAAGTGCTCGCGGCTGGCGCCGCTCAGTTCGCCCGCCAGGCCGCAGCAGTCGACAGCGACAGGCCTGGGCGCCGGCGCAACCGCTTCGGTTTTGGTCTTGGGCGCTGCCTTCGGTTCCTCCCAGGAGGGCGGCGAAACCTCGAAGGTCACGGCGTAGCCGACGGCCATATCCTCGAAGGCATCCTTGCGGTTGAGGTTCTGGTAGAGCTCGAGCAGCAGCAGCCAGGTGGACTCGTGGCTGCGTTCGCCCATCACCGTTTTCGGGGCCAGCATCGCCGCCACCTGCTCGCCGCCGACCAGGATGCAGGATTTCTTGAGGCGCTTGAAATAGCGCAGGGTATCGAGCAGGGCGCCGCAGCCGACTTCGTCGGCGTCGGCGACCTTGGCCAGGTCGAGCCGCACGCCGGGCAGCTTGCCGGCCATGCTGTGCAGCTTGGCGAGCGGCTTGACCGCGTTGGCGCCGAGTTCACCCGACAGGGTGATCGTGGCCAGCCCATCCTTGCCGACCGCCGCTTCCCCGTCGCTGGCGGGCGCCCAGGTCGGCGGCGATTTCTCGAACCGGTTGGCAAAGCCGATGGCGAGCGATTCGAAGGCCTGGCGCCGGTCGAGCACCACATACAAGTCGAACAGCATGCCCCAGGCAAGTTCTGCTTCATTGCCGAAATCGGCTTCATGCAGCACGCCTTCGAGCATGGCGCAGGCGCGCGCCGCCTCGCCATGGGCATACAGGCGGGCCACCTCCTCGATGACCGGGGGCACCGTGCTGCGCGAGCGTTTCGGTTCCACCACGGGGATCGCTCCCGGCCGGGTGAAATCGAGATCCATCAGGTCATCGTCGGGTGCGGACATGGGGCGCGGTACTCGAAGGCGGAAAACGCGGCGATTACTTCCTGGGCGTAATGTTGGCTTCCTCGACCAGCAGCGGGTAGGCGTAGCCGCTGCCGAAATCGCGATCGATGGCCACCACGCCGGAAATCGTCACCTTGTCGCCGACGGCGGCGGTCTGCTTGCTGGTGACGATCAGCTTGTTGTTGCCGTTCTCGGCCTTGCCCGAGCCATCCTGGATATGCACGAAATTGCGACCCATGATCTGGTTGTTGACCTTGACGACGTCGCCCTGGGCCCTGATGGTCTTGCCGGCGAGGGCGGCCTTGTTCTGGTAGATGGCGGCGACGGTCTGGATCTTGGGCTCGGCGGCCAAAGCGGCGAAAGATGCCAGGCCCAGGAGGACGGCGAGGCCGCAAGCGCGAATCGGGAGTGTTTTCATGTGGGTTCCTGGAAAGGGGTATGGGGTCGGCCCGGCAGGGCCGTTGGCGCCATTATAGTGGGGTGGCCGCTTTCATTCGTCGCCGCTGCCGAATACGTGCCGCCACAATGCGCGCACGGAGCCGGCCAGGGGAGCAAGCTGCGCCGCTTCGACATGGCTGCCCTGGTTGTTGAGGCGCTGCTGGTGCTGCAGGCGGCGGAATTCCCGGTAGGCGTCGCGCGCGCTGTCGGCCAGCCCGGCCGGAATCAGCCCGCATTCGGCGGCGATGCGCAGCAGGGCGATGTTGCCGAGGTTGCCGGTGAGTTGCGGGTGGTCGCAGGCATGGGCGAGGATCAGGTATTGCACGATGAACTCGACATCGACCAGCCCGCCGGCATCGTGCTTGAGGTCGAAGCTTGTTTCCGCGCCCTGGCCGGCGAGCTTGTCGCTCATCTTCTGCCGCATCGCCAGCACTTCTGCGCGCAGCCTGGCGTGATCGCGGCGCTGGCAGAGGATTTCGCAACGGATCTTCTCGAAGGCGGCGCCGATGGCCGGGTCGCCGGCGCTGAAGCGCGCCCGGGTCAGGGCCTGGTGTTCCCAGACCCAGGCCGATTCGAGCTGGTACTTGCGGAACGCGGCGAGAGAACTCACCACCAGGCCGGCATCGCCGTTGGGCCGCAGGCGCAGGTCGGTTTCGAACAGGATGCCCGAGGCGGTGCGCGTCGATAGCCAGGTGTTGATGCGGGTACCCAGCCGGGCATAAATTTCGGCGGCCTCCGGCGCCGGGTCGTCGTACAGGTAGACCAGGTCGAGGTCGGAGGCATAGCCGAGTTCCTTGCCGCCGAGCTTGCCGTAGCCGATGACCGCGAAGGCCGGGGTGTCGCGATGGCGCTTGAGCAGCTTGCGCCAGGCCAGCACGATGGTGCGGTCGACCATGATGTCGGCCAGTTCGGAGAGGTGGTCGGACAGCTTCTCGAGCTGCAGCAGGCCGGCGACGTCCTGGCTGACGAGGCGGAACACCTGGGCGTGGTGGGCCTCGCGCAGCGCATCCATCTGCTGTTCGGTATCGGGTTCCAGCGTGTCGGTGTATTCGGCCAGCTGCTGGCGGAAGGCCGGCCAGTCCGGCGGCATCTGCAGCAGCCGCGTATCGAGCAGTTCGTCGAGCAGGATCGGGTGGTGCACCAGGTAGTTCGCCGCCCACGAGGAAGCGCTGGCGATCTTCGCCACCTGCTCCAGCGCCTGCGGATATTGCAGCAGCAGGGACAGGTAGGCGGCCCGCCGGCTGATGGCTTCGAGCAGGTCGAGCATGCGCGACAGCGTGTCGTCCGGGTTCGGCGTCACGGCAGCGGCCTGGATCGCGCGCGGCGCCAGGGCATCGAAGCTGTCGCGGGTTTTCGGGCTCATCTGCTGGTAGCGGCTGCCGCCCTTCAGGGCCGCGAGGCGGTTGCAGAGGGTGGCGGTATCCTGGAAGCCCAGTTCGGCGAGGGCCTCGGCGTGGCCGTCGCTGTGCTCCGGATGCGACCACACCGGGTCGAGCGTGTGCCGGTCGTCGTTGGGATCGGCAAAGATGGCCTCGAAGTGGTGCGACACGGACTGGCGGTGGTCGTCCAGTTCCATCAGCAGCGCTTCGTAATTGCCGAAGCCCATGGCCTGGGCGACGCGCGCCTGGTCGTCCGGGTTGGCCGGCAGGGCATGGGTCTGGGCATCGTCGAGGTACTGCAGGCGATGCTCGAGCCGGCGCAGGAAGCGATAGGCCGCGCCCAGTTCGACGACCGCATCGAACTCGATCTGATCGCGATCCACCAGCAACTTGAGGACCTCGAGCGTCGGTTTGATCTGCAGGGCGCGATCCCGCCCGCCGCGGATCAGCTGGAACACTTGGGCGATGAACTCGATTTCGCGGATGCCGCCGGGGCCGAGCTTGACGTTGTTGGCCATGTCCTTCTTGGCGACTTCGCGGCGGATCTGCGCATGCAGGTCGCGCATCGCGTTGATGGTGCCAAAGTCGAGA
>CAYYHO010000186.1:0-4048 GCA_964471725.1 uncultured Methyloversatilis sp.
GCCGCCGGCAACATCGTGCCGGTGCTCGTCGAAGGGCTGAAGAAACTCGAATATCGCGGCTATGACTCGGCTGGCATCGCGCTGCTGAATCCGGGCCTGACGCGCTTGCGCAGCGTCGGCCGGGTGGCCGAACTGGCGGCGCAGGCGGTGGGTCTGCAGGCCCGGCACGGCATCGCCCATACGCGCTGGGCGACGCACGGCGTGCCGAGCGAGCGCAATGCCCATCCGCACGTCTCCACCGGCCTGGCCGTGGTGCACAACGGCATCATCGAGAACTATGCCGAGATCAAGCGCGAACTGGGCGCCGCCGGCTACGCGTTCAGTTCCGACACCGACACCGAGGTGATCGCGCACCTGATCCGGAACACGCAGAAGTCCGTGCCCGACCTGTTCGATGCTGTGCGCCAGGCGACCGCTCGCCTGGTCGGCGCCTACGCCATCGCGGTGTTGCAGGAAGGGGAAGCGCGCGTCGTCGTCGCGCGCAAGGGGGCGCCCCTGCTGCTGGGGCTCGGCAGCACCGGCCATTTCGCCGCCTCCGACGCCTCGGCGCTGCTGCAGGTGACGCGCCGCATGATCTATCTCGAGGAAGGCGATATCGCCGAATTGCGTCAGGACGGCTACCGGATAGTCGGTGCTGACGGGACGGCAGTCGAGCGGCCGGTGCATGAGAGCACGCTGTCCGCCGATGCCGTGGAACTGGGCGAGTATCGCCACTACATGCAGAAGGAAATCTTCGAGCAGCCGCAGGCGCTCGCCGCCACGCTGGAAATGATCGGCGGCGCGCAGACTTTCTCGCCCAACCTGTTCGGCGCCAACGCCCCGCAACTGCTGGCCGATGTGCAGTCGGTGCTGATCGTCGCCTGCGGCACCAGCTACCATGCCGGCCTCGTCGCGCGCTACTGGATCGAGCAGATCGCCGGGTTGCCGTGCAGCGTCGAGGTCGCCAGCGAGTACCGCTACCGCGTCACGGTGCCGCATGAGCGGCAGCTGGTGGTGGTGATCTCGCAATCCGGCGAAACCGCCGACACGCTGGCCTCGATCCGCCATGCCAAGGCGCTCGGCATGGGACGCACCCTGGCGCTGTGCAACGTGCCCGAATCGGCCATTGTGCGCGAGTGCGCACTGCGCTTCCTGACGCGCGCCGGCCCCGAGATCGGTGTGGCCTCGACCAAGGCCTTCACCACACAGCTCGCCGCCCTGTTCCTGCTCGCCGCCACGCTGGCGAAGCTCGCCGGCCGCCTCGCGGCAGCCCAGGAAGCGGAATACCTGCAGGCGCTGCGGCATCTGCCGGTCGCCGTGCAGAAGGTGCTGCTGCTGGAACCGGACATCGCCGTCTGGGCGGGGCTGTTCGCCGACAAGCGCCATGCCCTGTTCCTCGGCCGCGGCCCGCATTACCCGATCGCCCTCGAAGGCGCGCTCAAGCTCAAGGAGATCTCCTATATCCATGCCGAGGCCTATCCGGCCGGCGAGTTGAAGCACGGGCCGCTGGCACTGGTGGACAAGGAGATGCCGGTGATCAGCGTGGCGCCGAACGACACCCTGCTGGAGAAGCTGAAATCCAACCTCAAGGAAGTCGCGGCGCGCGGCGGCGAACTGTATGTGTTCGCCGACGCCGACTCGGCGGTGGAAGCGGAAACGGGGCTGCATGTGCTGCGCCTGCCCGAACATTACGGCGCCCTGTCCCCGGTGCTGCACGTCGTGCCGCTGCAACTGCTGGCGTATCATGCTGCTTTAGTTAAAGGCACGGATGTTGACAAGCCACGCAATCTGGCCAAGTCGGTCACGGTTGAATGACGAGTCGAATAAAGACGTTTTTTTCCAGGGAGAAGAATAAATGCCGAAATTCCATACTGCATCCATTCGCGCCGTCGCCCTGGTCGGGCATGGCGGAGCCGGCAAGACCACGCTGGCCGAGGCCCTGCTGCATCGTGCCGGTGCGATTGCCGCGCCGGGCAGTGTCGAGAAAGGCAGCACCGTCTGCGACTACGACGTGCAGGAAAAGGCCGCCGGCCACTCGCTGCAGTCGGCGCTGGTGAACTTCGCCTGGGAAGACGTGCATGTGCATCTCGCCGACACTCCCGGCTACCCCGATTTTTCCGGCCAGGCGATGGCGACGCTGGCGGGCGTCGATACCGCCGTGGTGGTGATCAACGCCCAGACCGGCATCGAGCTGATGGCCGAGCGCATGATGCGCGCCGCTGCCGCGCGGGGCCTGGCGCGCATGATCGTCATCAACAAGATTGACGCCGAGAACCTCGACCTGGCAGGCCTGGTCGGCGACATCCGCGAGCGTTTCGGCCCGGCCTGCAAGTTTCTCGACCTGCCGGCGCACGGCAGCCAGGATGTCGTCGAGGTGCTCGAGCACACCAGCGGCGATGCGGATCTCGACACGGTGGAGCACGCCCACCGCGAACTGATCGACCAACTGGTCGAGGAAGACGAGGACCTGCTGGCGCGCTATCTCGAAGAAGGCGCCGATCCGAGCGTCGAGGAACTGCATGCCCCCTTCGAGAAGGCCCTGCGCGAGGGGCACCTGATCCCGGTGCTGTTCACTTCCGCCAAGACCGGCGCCGGCATCGACGAATTGCTGCATGTGCTCGCCACCCTGGCGCCGAACCCCGCCGAGGGCAACCCGCCGCCTTTCTACAAGGGCGATTCGGTGCAGTCCGGCGAACCCTTCCAGCGCCAGCCGGATGCCGACAAGCATGTGCTGGCGCATGTCTTCAAGGTCATCGTCGACCCCTACATGGGCAAGGTGAGCGTGTTCCGCGTGCATCAGGGCACGCTGCGCAAGGACTCGCAACTGTTCGTCGGCGACGGCCGCAAGGCCTTCAAGGCGGGCCACCTCTACCAGTTGCAGGGCAAGGACTATATCGAGGTCGACATGCTGTTGCCGGGCGACATCGGCGCCATTGCCAAGGTCGACGAGATCGAGTTCGATACCGTGCTGCACGACTCGCACGATGAAGACCAGATCCACCTCAAGCCGCTGGAATTTCCCAAGCCGATGCAGGGGCTGGCCGTGGAGACGCAGAAGAAGGGCGATGAGCAGCGCCTCTTCGAGATTCTGCGCAAGCTCGAAATGGAAGATCCCTGCTTCAAGGTGGAGCGGCATCCGACCACGCACGAAACCGTCATCTTCGGCCTCGGCGAAATGCATCTGCGCACCAAGCTCGACCGCATGGCGAGCCAGTACAAGCTGGAACTGTCCACCCGCCTGCCCCAGATCCCCTATCGCGAGACCATCACCCGCAATGCCGAAGGGCATTGCCGCCACAAGAAACAGTCGGGCGGCGCCGGCCAGTTCGGCGAGGTCTTCCTGAAGGTCGAACCGCTCGAGCGCGGGGCGGGCTTCGAGTTCGTGGACCAGGTCAAGGGCGGGGTCATCCCTGGCGTCTTCATGCCGGCCGTCGAGAAGGGCGTGCGCATGGCGCTGGACGACGGCGTGGTGGCGGGGCATCCGGTCGAAGATCTGCGCGTCATCGTCTATGACGGCAAGACCCACCCGGTCGACGGCAAGGAGATCGCCTTCGTCACCGCCGGCAAGAAGGCCGCCATCGCCGCGATCCAGGCGGCGGCGCCGGTGGTGCTGGAACCGATCGTCAGCATCGATGTGGAAGTGCTGGAAGCCGAAATGGGCGACATCGCCGGCGATCTTTCCAGCCGGCGCGGGCATGTCACCGGCACCCTGCCGCGCGGCCCCGGTCGCGTCGCCGTCGGCGGCGAGGTGCCGCTGGCCGAAATCAACGACTATGCTTCGCGGCTGAAGTCGATGACCGGCGGCCGCGGCAGCTACAGCATCGAGTTTGCCCGCTATGCCCAGATGCCGCCGCAGATCCAGCAGCAACTGGCCGCTTCCTTCAAGCTGAAGGAAGACGAGGAGTAGGGTCGGGATGCGCGACCCGCGCGACCCGGCACGGCGCCGCCTGCTGCTGGGCGGGGCCGCACTGTGGGCCGCGCCCCTGCTGCCCGGCGCCGCCAGCGCCGTCACTGCCGCGCCAGGGGGCGGTGCTACGCCGGACACGCTGCGACCGATCGAAATCGGCCA
>CAYYHO010000187.1:0-4040 GCA_964471725.1 uncultured Methyloversatilis sp.
GCCAGCGCGGCCTGACGCTCGTCGAACTGATCGTCTTCATCGTCATCGTCGGCGTCGCCCTCGCCGGCGTGCTGACGGTGCTCAACCACACCACGCGGCATTCCGCCGACCCGCTGGTACGCAAGCAGGCGCTGGCGATCGCCGAGGCGATTCTCGAAGAGGTGATGCTGCAGCCTTTCACCTGGTGCGACCCGGATGACGCGAGCGCCGCCACCGCGATCAACTACACCACCTGCACGGTGGCGACCAACCGGGAGATCGGCGCGATGGCCGAACTGGGCGAATCCCGCGCCTCGCCGACCAACCCCCTCGACAACGTCAATGACTACCAGGGCCTGTCGACGACCAGCAACGTCGCCGGCGGCGGCGCGGCGCCCTATACGGCAACCGTCGCAGCAGTCCGTGCGGTATTGCACGATGTCGGCTCGGCCGCCAACGACTCGGCAGCGATCCTCGTCACGGTCACGGTCACCGCGCCCGGCGAAACCGTCCAGTTGCAGGGCTACCGCACCCGGCATTCGCCCAACCTGCTGCCATGACGAAAATGCGCGCCTTCGCCGGCTTCACCCTGATCGAGGCGATCGTGGTGATCCTCATCACCGGCATCCTGGCGGGCATCGTCGCGGTCTTCATCACCCGCCCGGTGGAGGGTTATGCCGACTCGGTGCGCCGCGCCGAACTGACCGACGCGGCCGACGTCGCTTTGCGGCGCATCGCCCGCGACGTGCGGCTGGCACTGCCGAACAGCGTGCGCGTGATGTCATCCGGCGGTGTCCACTACATCGAGTTCATCATCACGCAAAGCGGCGGCCGCTATCGTGACCGCAATACCGACGGTTCGACGGGCGGCGATTCGCTCAGCTTCACCGATGCCACCGACTGGACGTTCGACGTCCTCGGCGTCCTGCCGGCCATGGCGGCGAACGATTTCTTCGTCGTCTACAACCTGGGCGTGCCCGGCTCGGATGCCTATGCCGGCAACAACCGCGCAGTGGTCCAGTCGATCGCCGGCAACACGGTCACCCTCGGCGCCAACCCCTTCGCCAGCCAGTCGCCGCCGCTGCCCTCGCCGAGTTCGCGCTTTCAGGTCGTGCCCGGCGACGTGCGCGCCGTCACCTACGCCTGCCCGGCTGCCGCCGGCAACCTGACTCGGCACTGGAACTACGGCTTCAACGCGGGCCAGATCATGCCGGCGGGCGGCAGTTCCGGCGTGCTGGCCGCGCAGGCCGCCTGTGTCGTCGATTATGTTTCCGCCGGCACCGGCAGGAACGGCCTGCTCTACATCAGCCTGACGCTGTCCAGCAGTGGCGAGTCCGTCACCCTGTTCCAGCAAATCCACGTCGACAATTCGCCATGAGACGCCATCCGGAAAAGCGCGGCGGCTTCGCCATCGTCTCCGCCATCTTCATCCTCGTCGTGCTGGCGGTGCTGGGCGCCTTCATCCTCAACATTTCATCCAGCCAGCAGATCGGCTCGGCCCTCGATGTGCAGGGTGCGCGCGCCTACCAGGCGGCGCGGGCGGGCATCGAATGGGGCCTGTTCAGGGTGCAGGAAACCGCAGCCTACAACTTCAGCTACGGCACCCCGCCGGTTGCCGTCGGCAGCGCCGATCCGAACGGCCGGGCCTGCCCCGTATCGCCCACCTCGTTCCAGCCCGCCGCGCCGACATTGTCGGCCTTCGTGGTGACGGTGCGCTGCGTGCGCACACCCGACGCCAACGGCGGGCCGGCGATCTACGACATCGTCGCCACCGCCTGCAGCCAGCCCAATGCCGGGTGGACCGCCACGACCGAAGCCTGCCCGAACACCACCACCCCCGGCAACCACTACATCGAGCGCCGCCTGACGGTGACTTTCTGAAAACTCGGCGCTGACGGGACGGCGTCTATAATCGATTCGCCTGCATGCCCATGACCGATTGATCGTTGATGACCAAGGCCCACTCCCCCACCCTCGCCGTCGATTCGGACATCGTTTCCATCTTGCACACTGGCCTTCCCGGCCTGCAGGCGGTGTATCGCTACGGCAGCGCGGGCGGGATGTATGAGCGCCCGGAGAGCGATATCGATGTAGCCGTGTTGGCCGCTTCCCTCCTTGATTTCGCAACCCTGAGCCGGCTGACTGCACAACTCGCGCGCGCGCTGGGCCGGGATGTCGACCTCAACGACATGCGCCGTCTGCCGGTCACGCTGCGGGTTCAGATCGTCACGGGCGGCACGCGGCTGTTCGCCGCCGACCCGGCGTGGGCCGAAGAATATGATTCGCGGGTACTGTCCGATTACGCCTATCTCAATGAGGCGCGCAAAGGCATTCTGGAAGACGTGCAGCGGCGAGGCAGCATTCATGGATGAGGTGCTGCTCGGCAAGGCCGCCATCATCGAACGCTGCCTGAAACGCATCGCCGAGGAGTATGTCGGCCACGAGGACGAGTTGGCGACCAACTTCACGCGTCAGGATGCGATCGTGCTCAATCTGCAGCGTGCCTGCGAAGCCTGCATCGATGCGGCCATGCATCTGGTGCGCATCCATCGGTTGGGGATTCCGACGGAAAGCCGTCAGGCTTTCGGGTTTCTCGTCAAAGCCGGGATGCTTGATGACGGCCTGGGCCGCAAGCTGATCGGCATGGTCGGTTTTCGCAATGTGGCCGTGCATAACTACCAGGAACTCGATCTGGACATCTTGCGCGGCATTCTTGGTGACCGCTTGGGCGATTTGCGGACATTTGCCGCCCTGTTGTTAAGGCAGGCTTTGCCTTAAAAAGTCGGCGCTGGCCGGACGGCGCCCTCCCTGATTCATGGCATGGAAATGGTGCCGGCGATGAATATCCGGCCCAAATAACCGCCCGATTCGCGCGCCTTTTCCCCGATTCCCGCTTTCTGCCGACCGGCAATAATTGCCGCCATGAGGGAAACCACCGTCCATGGCTGAAGAGAGCGATCTCGAAAAGACCGAACCCGCATCGGCGCGGCGCATCGAGCAGGCGCGCGAAGAGGGGCAGGTTCCGCAGTCGCGGGAGCTGACGGCCTTCCTCGTCATGGCGGCGGGGGCGGGGGGCGTCTGGGCGCTGTCGGGCTGGTTCGCCGGCCGCGCGCAGGACATCGTCCGCCAGGGCCTGACGCTCGACCGGCAGGCCGCCTTCGATACCAATGCAATCGGCCACAGCCTGCTGACGCTCAGCACCGAGGCGCTGCTGATGCTGGCGCCGCTGTTCCTCGCCACCATCGCGGCGGCCGTGATGGCGCCCTTCCTCCTGGGCGGCTGGGTGTTCGCGCCCAAGGCGCTGGCGCTCAAGCCCGAGCGCATGGATCCGCTCAAGGGTCTCAAGCGCATGTTCTCCGTGCAGAGCATCGCCGAGATGGTCAAGGGCGTGCTCAAGACGCTGCTGCTGATCGGCGTGGTGGCCTGGGTGGTCAGCAACGAGCGCGACAACCTGTTCGCCATGCTGGCGCAGCCGATCGAGCTGGCCCTGCCGGCGTTCGGCCGCATGCTGGTGCTCGCCTTCATGGCCTTCGTCGCCGCGCTGGCGGTGATCGCCCTGATCGATGTGCCCTTCCAGTTGTGGCGCTATTACCAGGAACTGCGCATGACGCGCGAAGAGCTGCGCAAGGAGATGAAGGAACTCGAAGGCGATCCGCACCTGAAGGCGCGCATCAAGAGCCAGCAGCGCGAGCTCGCCAGGAGCCGCATGATGGCCGAAGTGCCGAAGGCTGACGTGGTGGTGACCAACCCGACGCACTTCGCGGTGGCCCTGAAATACGACAGTGCCCGCATGGGCGCGCCGCAGGTGGTGGCCAAGGGCATGAATCTGGTGGCGCAGAAGATCCGCGAAGTGGCCGACGCGCACCAGGTGCCGGTGATCGAATTGCCGCCGCTGGCGCGCGCCCTGCATCGCCATGTCGACATCGGCGCCGCAACGCCGGGCCTGATCATCGACGTGCCCGACATGTTCGCCGAGGGCATGCTGATGAACGCGCTCAAGCTCTACGACCGCGGCGAGCGCAACGACGTGCTGGAGGTCTATGACACGCAGTCGCTCAACC
>CAYYHO010000188.1:0-4032 GCA_964471725.1 uncultured Methyloversatilis sp.
ATGCCCAGAAGCTCTACAATGCCGCCCGCAACGTCGAGATCGCCGCCTGGAAGCTCGCCAATGCGCGCCGCACCGTGCCCGAGGCCGACCAGCCGGCGGGCGCGCTGTTCCTGTTGTCCAATGAAATCAACCCGGTGCAGAACCTCAGCTTCGAGCGCGAATTCGGCCGCCTGATCGGCAGCCTCGACCTGCTGACGCAGATCGTCGCCGACAAGTCCAACCGCACCGTCGTCAAGGCGGTACACAATCTGGCCACCGCCGTCTTCCTTCCCATCCGATGAAACAGTATGTCATTCTAATTTCCGGTCGCGGCAGCAACATGCAGGCGCTGGTCGATGCCGGCCTGCCGGGGCGCTGCGCGGCCGTCATCGGCAATCGTGCCGATGCCGCCGGGCTGGCCTGGGCCGCCGCGCGCGGCATTCCCACCTCCGTGGTCGATCACAAGACCTACGCCACGCGCGAGGCTTTCGACAATGCGCTGGCGGCCGAGATCGAGCGCCAGGCCGGCGGTCATGCCGACCTCGTCCTGCTGGCCGGTTTCATGCGCGTGCTCACCGAGCCCTTCGTGCGGCACTTCGCCGGGCGCCTGGTGAACATCCATCCCTCCTTGCTGCCGGCTTTTCCGGGCCTGCGCACCCACGAGGCGGCCCTGCAGGCCGGCGTACGCGTGGATGGCTGCACCGTGCATTTCGTCACGCCGGCGCTCGATTGCGGCCCGGTCATCGTGCAGGCCGCGGTGCCGGTGCTGGGAACGGACCGCGCCGAGACGCTGGCGGCGCGCGTGCTGCAACAGGAGCACATCATCTACCCGCAGGCGGCGCGCGCCGTGCTGGACGGACGCTGCAGCCTGCAGGCGGGCCGGGTGGTGTGGGACGGCGAGGCAACGAGCGCCGCAGCCGCATTGCGTGTGCCCGCCGGCTGACGGAGCAGCCGCACGACGGCCCGAAATCGGGGGCCGCGTGCGCCGGCCGTTCCCGTTCCCGTTCCCGATGGCGCTGGCGCTGTCGCTGACGCTGCATCTGCTGGTGCTGGCCTGGCCCGGCCGGGGCGTGCCGCCAGCCAACGACGCGCTGACGCTGCGCTCGCTCGATGCCTCGCTGCGGTCGCTGGCGGCGGCGCCCGCGGTTGCAGCGCCGAAGAAACCCGTGCCACGATCACCGGCAGCGCCTGAATCCCGGCCTGCTCCTGCACAGGCGCTGCCTGGACAGGAACAGGCTGAAGCGGCTGACGAGAATGCGGCGTCGGCGGATGCCGTCCGATCCGACGCGGCGGGCGCGGCGGATGCCGTCCAATCCAACGCGGCGGGCGCGGCGGATGCCGTCCAATCCAACGCGGCGGGCGCGGCGGATGCCGTCCCGCCAGCACCGACTTTGTCAACGGCATCCGCAGGCTTCGCCACGGCGTTTGCCAACGCCTGGCCGCGGCGCGGCCTGATCCGTTTCAGCGTGACGCGCGGCGAGGGCGGCTTTGTCATCGGTCAGGCGGAACACCGCTGGGAGCATGACGGGAGCAGCTATCGCATCCGCGCGCAGACCACAACCACCGGCATCGCCGCCTTGTTCAAGCCGGCGGCGGTGGCGCAGGAAAGCCGCGGCATCTTCGTCGCCACGGGATTGCAGCCGCTCGAATTCAGGAACGAACGCGACGGCAAGCTGAAGTTGCGCTTGCAGTTCGATCCCGAGCAGGGGCGCATCGCTGCGGATGGCGGCGGCGGCCAGGCCATGAGCGGCCCGGCCCATGACCTGCTCTCGCTGTTCTATCAACTGGGCGCCCTGCTGGAGCGGCCAGCCGAGGCAGACGCCCCGGTCGTGACGGTGACGACCGGGCGCCGGCTGGTGCAGCACAGCCTGGCCCGGGTCGAAACCATTCCGCTGGAAACGCCTTTCGGCACGCGCACCGTGCTGCATTTAAAATTGCCTGCCGCAGCCGGCACGACGCCGGACGAATCCACCGAGGTCTGGCTCGATGTCGCCAGCCGCCTGCCCCTCAAGATCCGCTATCGTGACCGCAAGGGCGAAGTATTTGACCAGACTGCCACGGCGGTCGAACTGGAACAGCCGCAATGACCACAATCCCGCTTTCCCGCCTCCTCATCGACCAGGCCGCTGCCGCGACGCATGAACTGCTGCGCCTGCAGCAGCCGGCCGACGTCGCCCTCTCCGCATTTTTCCGCGCGCATCGCAGCGGCCCGCAGGAGCGTGCCTTCATCGCCGATACCGCTTACGCCGTATTGCGCAGGCGGCGTTCGCTCGCCGCCTGGGCCGGTGCGCAGGCCACGCCGCGTCAGCTGGTGCTCGCCGCGCTGCTGCGCGAGACGGGTTTGAGTTTCCGCACGCTGGAAGGCGTGCTGGCGAAGCAGGACGCCGAATGGCTGGCGCACTGCAAGGCGCAGGCGGAACCCGCGCTGAGCCTGGCCGAGCAGGCCGATCTGCCCGACTGGCTGGTCGCGCGCCTGGCCGCCCGCATGCCGGAGGCCGATCTGCTCGCGCTGGCGCGCGCCCTGAACCAGCCGGCGCCGCTCGACCTGCGCGTCAATCTGCTGAAGGACAGCCGCGCCGCGGTGCTGGCGCATTTGGAGAAGCACGGCATCGCCGCCGGCCCCTGTCCGCTGGCGCCGGAAGGTGTGCGGCTGGCGGGCAAACCCGCCCTCTCGAAGAATCCCCTGTTCGTCTCCGGCGCCATCGAGGTGCAGGACGAGGGCAGCCAGTTGCTCGGCCACCTGCTGGCGCCGAAGCGGGGCGAGATGGTGGTCGACTTCTGTGCCGGCGCCGGCGGCAAGACCCTGCTGCTGGGCGCGCTGATGCGCTCGACCGGCCGCCTGTATGCCTTCGATGTGTCCGAAAAACGCCTGGCGAAGCTGAAGCCGCGCCTGGCGCGCTCCGGGTTGTCGAACGTGCATCCGGTCGCCATCGCGCACGAGAACGACCAGCGCGTCAAGCGTCTGGCCGGCAAATGCGACCGCGTGCTGGTCGATGCGCCCTGTTCAGGGCTCGGCACCCTGCGCCGCAATCCCGACCTGAAATGGCGGCAGACGCCGAACAGCGTCGCCGAACTGGTGGCCAAGCAGGGCAGCATCCTCGCCGCCGCGGCCCGGCTGCCGCGGCCCGGCGGCCGCCTCGTCTATGCCACCTGCAGCCTGCTGGCGGAGGAGAACGAACAGGTCGTCGATGCCTTCCTCGCCGCCCATCCGCATTTCGCCAGGAAGCCGGCGGCCGCAGCGCTGGCGGCGCAGGGCATACCGATCGACCTGGCCGGTGAGGATCTGCGCCTGCTGCCGCACAGCCACGGCACCGACGGCTTCTATGCCGCCGTGCTCGAGCGCAACACATGAAAAAAGGCTTGCTGGCCGGTCTGCTGGCCTGCCTGCTGGCGCTGGCCGCGCCGCTGCTGGCGGCGGCCGAGTTGCCCGCCAGCGGGACGGTCGAAGTCCTGTTCACGCCCTGGGACGACGCCGAGGGCGCCCTGATCCGCGAACTCGGCGCGGCACGCCGCAGCGTCCATGTGCAGGCCTTCGTCTTCACCAGCCGCAACCTGGCGCGGGCCGTCGCCGCCGCGCACGAGCGCGGCATCCGGGTCGGCGTGCTGGCCGACCGCGAGATGGTCGTCAGGAGCGACAACTCGCAGGTGCCGAAACTCCACGCGGCGGGCATCGCGGTGCGCCTCGAAAGCCGCTATGCTTCCGCCCACAATAAAATCCTCCTCATCGATGCGGAAGGAGACGCCCCCGTGGTGATTACCGGCAGCTACAACTTCAGTTTTTCGGCGCAGGCCCGGAATGCCGAGAATGTCCTGATCCTGCGCGGCAACCGGGCGCTGGCCCATGCCTACCTGGCCAACTGGCGGCGCCATCACGACGAGGCCGCTCCCTACGCGACGGGCCTGCAGCCATGACCCCTGGCGGACTCCTGCACGAATTGTGGCTGGACCTGCAGCAGCCCGAGGTGATCTGGCAGGCCGGCGTGCTGCTCGCCTGCTTCGCGCTGGCCTGGCTGTTCGACCGCCGGCTGAGTGTCCGTTACGACGCCGCCAAGG
>CAYYHO010000189.1:0-4030 GCA_964471725.1 uncultured Methyloversatilis sp.
CCCCCGGCAGGGGACCCATTTGCCCCGGCAGGGGACCCATTTGCCCCGGCAGGGGAGCGGCTTCCCCGCGTTCCCCGAAGAAGGCGTCATTCCGCGAGGCTGCCCGCTGCTGGCGCGTCCGGTGCCGGCCGGATTCCCCTCGCCCGCCGCCGATTTCGCCGAGGAACGCCTGAGCCTCGACGCGCACCTCATCGAACATCGCGAAGCCACCTTCTTCGTACGGGTTGCCGGCAACTCGATGACCGGCTTCGGCATCCACGACGGCGACCTGCTGGTGGTGGACCGGGCGCTCGACCCGGCCGACCGCAGCGTCGTCATCGCCGTCGTCGATGGCGCCTTCACCGTCAAGCAACTCTGCCTGCTGCCGGACGGCGTGCTGCTGCGTTCCGGCAACGGCGGCCATGGCGACATCCTCGTCACGGGCGAGCAGGAACTCACCGTCTGGGGCGTGGTGCGCTGGTCCATCCATCGTGTGTGGCCGCCTTCCGCCGGCCCATGAGCGCCATTGCCCTCATCGACGGCAACAACTTCTACGTTTCCTGCGAGCGGGTGTTCAACCCGAAGCTGGAAGGCGTGCCGGTGGTCGTGCTCTCCAACAACGACGGCTGCGCCGTGGCGCGCAGCGCCGAGGTCAAGGCGCTCGGCGTCAGGATGGGCACGCCCTGGTTCCAGCTGCGCGCGCTGGCCCGGCAGCACGGCATCGTCGCCCTCTCCAGCAACTACACGCTCTACGCCGACATGAGCAACCGCATGATGGCGGTGCTGGGGCAGTTCTCGCCCGACCAGGAAATCTACTCCATCGACGAATGCTTCCTCGGGCTGGACGGCTTCGCTCATCAGGACCTGGTCGACTACGGCCGGCAGATGCGCCAGCGGGTGCACCGCTGGGTCGGCATCCCCGTCTGCATCGGCATCGCGGCGACCAAGACGCTCGCCAAGCTGGCCAATCACTGCGCCAAGAAGGGCCTCGCCGGACACGATGGCGTCTGCGACTTCACCCGCATGAGCGAGGCGGAAAAAACGCGGGTGTTTTCCGGCATCGCGGCCGGCGAAGTCTGGGGCGTCGGCCCGCGCCTGGCGGAGCAGCTCGCCAGCCGCGGCATCGCCACCGTCGAGGCGCTGCGGACGGCGGACGCCAAGACCTTGCGCCGGGAGTTTTCGGTGGTGCTGGAGCGCATTCTCATGGAACTGAACGGGATCCCCTGCCTGACACTGGAAGAAGTGGCCCCGAAGAAGCAGCAGATCATTTCCTCGCGCTCCTTCGGCGCTTATGTCTACGGCATCGAGGCGCTCAACGAGGCGCTGGCCAGCTACATCGCCATCGCCGCCGAGAAACTCCGGGCGCAGGGCTCGCGCGCCGGCATGGTGCAGGTCTACATCCGCACCAACCCGCACAAGCAGGATGCCCCGCAGTATCAGCGCGGGCTGACCATCCCGCTGCCCGAGGCGAGCGACGACACCCTGCGGCTGACCCGCGCGGCCCTCTGGGGTCTCAAGCGCATCTATCGCCCGGGCTATGCCTACCAGAAGGCCGGCGTCGCCCTGCTCGACCTGAGCGACGCCGCGACGCCGCAACTGGACCTGTTTGCGACGGCGCGCGACAACAGCCGCCTGATGCAGGTGATGGACCGCATCAACGAGACCTGGGGCCGCGGCACCCTGCGCTCGGCGGCGGAAGGCATCGAACAGGGCTGGCGCATGAAGCGCCAGCAGGTGTCGCCCGGCTATACCGCCCGTTGGGACCAGCTACCGCTGGCCCGTTGATTTCTCAATCGTCGAAATCCGCCTTCAGGACGATGCGGTAGCGCGCCTTGCCGGCGCGCAGATGGTCGAGCGCCTCATTGACCCGGCGCATCGGAAACTGCTCGACCTCGGGGACGATGCCGTGACGGGCGCAGAAGTCCAGCATCCGGGCCATATCGGCCGGAGAGCCGATCGCCGAGCCGGAAACGCTCTTCTGGCCGTCAAGCAGGACAAATGCCGACAGCGGGATCGGTTCGAGCACGGCGCCCACCAGGTGCAGGCGGCCATGCGGCGCGAGGGTGGAGAGGATCGCATCCCAAGCGAGCGGCACATTGACGGTGACGATGACGAGGTCGAGGCTGCGGGCGATTGCGGTCATCGCATCGGTGTCGTCGCTGGCGACCACCCGGTGCGCCCCCATCGCCTGCAGTTCCTGCCGCTTCGCAGGACTTGAGGTGAAGGCAGTCACCTCGCAGCCCCAGGCGCGCGCAAACTTGAGCGCCAAATGCCCCAGTCCGCCGATGCCGACGATGCCGACGCGGCTGGTCGGAGAAATGCCGTATGCCACGAAGGGGGTGAATACCGTGATGCCGCCGCAGAACAGCGGCCCGGCGAGTTCGGGCGGGATGGCTGCCGGCACGGGGACGGCCCAGATCCACTGCGCCCGCAGCCGGTCGGCAAAGCCGCCGGGACGGCCGGAAATCGTCGCCCGCGAATCGGCGCAAAGATGCTGCTCGCCGCCGACGCAGGGCGCGCAGTGCAGGCAACTGCTGCTGGTCCAGCCGACGCCGACGCGCTGGCCGATGCCGAGCCCCTTGACCTGCTCGCCCATGGCGAGGATACGGCCCACCGCCTCATGGCCCGGCACCAGCGGATAGCGCGAAAACTGCCAGGCGTTGTCGATCATCGAGAGGTCGGAATGGCAGACCCCGCAATACTCGACCGCGATCTCGACCTCCTCGGCGCCCAGCGGGCCGGGATCGAGGTCGTGACGCTCCAGTTTTCCTCCGGCGGCGTGCGCCGCCCATGCGCGAAGCGTGCTCATTGCCGTATCCTCCCGGTTGCCGATTGTCTGCCCAGGCCATTATCCGGCGCAGCGCAGCCATCCGCCAACCCTTTTTCGGAAAGCCATGCCCGCCTTCGAGATCATCAGCCTGTTCGTCCTGGTTGCCATCGCCTGGCTGTGGTTCGACAGTATCAAGGTGCGCGGCATTGCCGTCGGCAAGGCCAAGGCCGTCTGCGCCGCTGCCGACCTGCAATTCCTCGACGATACCGTGTCCATCAGCAGCCTGAAATTCGCCCGCGACGAAGACGGCCGCTTGCTGCTGCGGCGCATCTATTCATTCGAATACAGCGACACGGGCGACAATCGACGGCCGGGCAGCATCGTCATGCTCGGCCCGCAAGTTGTCTCGATAGAGGTGCTGCGGGGACTACAGGGAGATTCCGGCGCCTGAAGCGGCTATTTGATGCCTTTCAACTCCGGGTTCAGCATGGTCTTCACCATCTCGCGCTGCCGGCTGGAGTTGATCGCCGTGACCTGCCGGCCGAAGGCATCGCGATCGGCGACGTCGCGCTTGGTTGCCTCGATGGACTTGATGCAGCGCCAGCGCTTGCCGCCCCCCTTCGAGCGGATCTGGCGCATTTCTTCGCGTGGATGATGGCGGCCGCAGTGGTAGCAGTAAAGGGTGTCGTCCGCCATCAGCCGGCCTGCCCCGGCTTCCGGCCCGGCGCTGCCGGCGGGATGTATCCGGAGATACGGCAGAGCATCGCCTCCACGGGCTTGCCATCGTTGAAACGGGTCACGCTGCACCGGGAGATTTCCCCGCGCTCCGACAGGTCGGACAGGGACTGGCGTACCTGCTGAAGCGGAATCCCGGTGGCGAGCGAAATCTCCGAATCGAGCCGTTGGCCGTGCTTCTTGAGGTATTGGAGAACTGGGGTGGCGTGCATCTCGAATTCCTTCGCGCAGGATTGGTAACGGGATCAGGGAAAGGATGGGACACGCGGAATCGGCAAAGATTCCGCAAAAGCAAAAAGCCAATCCCGCAGGATTGGCCCTGTCGAATAGCTAAGTGGCGGATTCTAACAGATATTTTTATTTATGTCACTCGACCCCGCGACATCGACCCCGCGCAATAGTTTCGATTGCTCCCGCGTAGCCCATCCGCCGTTCTTGAACAGGCGGGAAGCGAACCTGTGGCCGTGCTGAATCACAATCGGCCGGCAGCCTAGCTGGGCACGAAGTGCGCGGCATCCATGAACCAGTGCGGGCCGTGCAGTTCGC
>CAYYHO010000190.1:0-4019 GCA_964471725.1 uncultured Methyloversatilis sp.
AGACCATGGGCTTGCGCGCTTTCGTGCCGATGGTGGTGGCCTGCCCCGGCTGCGGGCGTACCACCAGCACCGTGTTCCAGGAACTGGCGCAGGACATCCAGGACTATGTGCGCGCCCGCATGCCCGAGTGGCAGTTGCGCCATCGGGGCGTGGAGAACATGACGCTCGCCGTGATGGGCTGCGTGGTGAACGGCCCCGGCGAGAGCAAGCATGCCAATCTTGGCATTTCGCTGCCCGGCAGCGGCGAGGAGCCGGTCGCCCCCGTCTATGCCGACGGCGAGCGCATCACCACCCTGCGGGGCGAGGGCATTGCCGAAGCATTCAAACAGATCATCGAGGCCTACGTCGCCCGGAACTATCCATTGCACAGCCAGACATGAGCCAGACACTGCAAGCCATCCGGGGGATGAACGACATCCTGCCTGACGCCGCCGAACGCTGGGAGGCCTTCGAGGAGCTCGTGCGCGACTGGCTGGCGGCCTACGGCTACCGCCCGATCCGCATGCCGCTGGTCGAGCCGACGCCCCTGTTCGCCCGCGCCATCGGCGCCGTCACCGACATCGTCGAAAAGGAGATGTATTCCTTCACCGACAGCCTCAACGGCGAACAACTGACGCTGCGGCCCGAGGGCACCGCTTCCTGCGTGCGTGCCGTGCTGCAGCACAATCTGCTCTACGACGGGCCGAAGCGGCTTTGGTACATGGGGCCGATGTTCCGTCACGAGCGGCCGCAGAAGGGACGCTACCGCCAGTTCCACCAGGTCGGCATCGAGGCGCTCGGCCTGCCGGGCCCCGATATCGACGCCGAGCAGATCATCATGTGCGCGCGCCTCTGGGATGATCTCGGCATCAATGCGGATGGCAATATCCGCCTGGAAATCAATTCGCTCGGCCAACCCGAGGAGCGTGCCCGGCATCGCAGCGAACTGATCGCTTACCTGGAAAGCCATGCCGAACAGCTGGATGCGGAAGCCCGCCAACGCCTGCACACCAACCCGCTGCGCATCCTCGATACCAAGAATCCGGCCATGCAGGCCCTGGTCGAGGGGGCGCCGCGGCTGATCGATTACCTGGGCGCCGACTCTTTGCGCCATTTCGACGGCGTGCAGCAACTGCTCAAGGATGCCGCGCTGCCTTATCGCATCAATCCGCGCCTGGTGCGCGGGCTCGACTATTACAACCTGACCGTGTTCGAATGGGTGACCGAGCGGCTCGGCGCGCAGGGCACGGTCTGCGCGGGCGGGCGCTACGACGGGCTGATCGCGCAACTGGGCGGCAAGCCCGCGCCGGCCTGCGGCTTTGCCATGGGTATCGAGCGCCTGATGGCATTGCTCGAAGCGCAGGGCGGCAGTGCCGAGGCGGCGCCGGATGTCTATGTGGTGCATCAGGGGGAATCTGCGCAACGTCTGGCCTTCCGTGCCGCCGAGATGCTGCGCGACACCGGCTGCGCCGTGCTCACGCACATGGGCGGCGGCAGTTTCAAGGCGCAATTCAAGCGCGCCGATGCTTCGGGCGCGCAACTGGCATTGATCATCGGCGACGACGAAGTCGCTGCCAATGCCGTAACGCTGAAACCCCTGCGTGCCGCAAGCGGGCAGCAACGCGTAACCCTCGACGAACTGGCAGACCGTGTCGGTGACTGGCTGTACGGTACCGACGAAGACAACTCTGAGGAATAACAAATGGCAACCTATGACCTAGAAGAACAGGAACAGATCGAGGAGCTGAAAACCTGGTGGAAACTCCACGGCACCTTGATTACCGCGGTGATCGCCGCGATCGCCGTGGCCGTGGTCGGCTGGCAGGGCTGGCAGTGGTGGCAGCGCAGCCAGGCGCTGCAGGCCGGGCAACTGTACAACGAGTTGCAGGGCGCGCTGGTCCAGCAGGATGCCAAGCGGGTACGCCTGCTGGCCGGCGAACTGATCGACAAATTCGCGCGCACGACCTACGCCGGCATGGCTGCCATGCTGTCGGGCAAGGTCTTGCATGAGACCGGCGACCTCAAGTCGGCGCAGGCCCAGTATGGCTGGGCCGCCGATAACGCCCAAGACCCCGGGCTGCGCGACCTGGCTCGCTTGCGCCAGGCCATCGTGCTGGCGGAAGAAAAGAACGACGGCGGTTACGAGGCAGCCCTGAAATTGCTTGCCGTCTCGCCAGCGCCGAGTTTCAAGAGCCGCTACCTGGAAGTGCAAGGCGACATCCTGGCGGCGCAGGGCAAGGCCGCGGCAGCGCGTAGCGCTTACGAAGACGCCATCAAGCAATTGCCGCCGGCCGCGGCCGGCACGCCCTACCGCGAAATCCTCGAAGCCAAGCGCGATGCCGGAGGTGTGTCTTGACCGCCGCGCCGCTGTCTTTGCGGGCAAGCCTCTGGCTTGGTGCGCTCGCGCTGGCGGCAGGCTGCTCCAGTCTGGACAAGCTCAATCCGTTTTCCTCTTCTGCGCCCAAGGTAAAACCGGCGGAATTGGCCAGCATCAAGCCGAGCGCCGACCTGCACAGACTCTGGCAGGCCGGCATCGGCAACGCCGGGGAATTCGTGTTTACTCCAGCGGTGGTCGGCAGCAACGTCTATGTCGCGGCCCGCGACGGCAGCCTGGCGCGGCTGGACAACGGCCGCCAGGTCTGGCGCATCAACGCCGGCCAGCCGGTTTCGGGCGGGGTCGGCGCCAGCGACAAACTCGTCGTGCTGGGGACGGCCAAGGGTGAAGTGCTGGCTTTTCACGCAGCCGACGGCCGCCCGGCCTGGCAAGCGCGCGCCAGTTCCGAGATCCTGGCCGCACCGGCCGTATCGGCCGACCTCGTCGCGGTGCGCAGCGGCGATGCGCGCATCTTCGGCCTCGAACCGGCCGACGGCAAGCGCCGCTGGGTTTACCAGCGCAGCACGCCGGCCCTGGCGCTGCGCTCCCCGGTCGGCGTGACGCTCACCCCGAACGCCGTGTATGCGGGATTCCCCGGCGGCAAGCTGGTCGCCGTGGCGCTCAACAACGGCGCGGCGCTTTGGGAGGCCACCGTCGCGCTGCCGCGCGGGGTCACCGAACTGGAACGCATTGCCGATGTGGCGAGCGATCCCGTCGCGGAAGGACGCAGCGTCTGTGCCGTCGCCTACCAGGGGCGCGTGGCCTGCTTCGACACCGGCAGCGGCTCCCTGCAATGGGCGCGCGACATCTCATCCATCGCCGGCCTCGACATCGGCAATCGCGCCCTCTATGTCACCGACGAGAAGGGCGCGGTGCATGCCTTTGACCGCAACAGCGGGGCCAGCCTCTGGAAGCAGGACAAGCTCTTCATGCGCGCGGTATCGCGTCCGCTGGCGCTGGGCCGCCATGTCGCCATCGGCGACCTGCAGGGTGTCGTACACCTGCTGTCGGCCGAGGACGGCGCCTTTGCCGCGCGTGGCACCACCGATGGATCAGCCATCGTCGCCCCTCCCAGGCTGTTGAGCAGTCTCGACGACAGCTTCGTGGTGCAGACCAGGCATGGCGCCGTTCATGGGCTGGCCGTCAAGTAGATGCTGCCGATCCTGGCCCTGGTCGGTCGTCCCAACGTCGGCAAATCAACGCTGTTCAACCGGCTGACGCGGACCCGCGATGCGCTGGTGGCCGACCAGCCCGGTCTGACGCGCGATCGTCATTACGGCCACGGCCGGCTTGGCGACCGCCCCTTCCTGGTGGTCGATACGGGCGGCTTCGAGCCGCAGGCCAAGGAAGGTATCGTGCAGGAAATGGCACGGCAGGCCGAGGCGGCGATTGCGGAAGCGGATGTCCTGCTGTTCCTGGTCGATGGCCGCACCGGCCTGACGCCGCAGGACCGCGTGATCGCCGAACGGTTGCGCAGGAGCGGCCGGCCGGTGCATCTGGTCGTCAACAAGGCCGAAGGCATGAACCGCGACGTGGTTGCGGCCGAGTTCCACGAACTCGGCTGCGGAGCTCCGCGCGTGATCTCCGCGGCCCACGGCGAGGGTGTGCGCGAACTGCTCGAACTGACGCTGGCGGACATCCCGGCAGAGGAGGCCGAGGCCGACGA
>CAYYHO010000191.1:0-2145 GCA_964471725.1 uncultured Methyloversatilis sp.
AGCTGTGGAACGCAACCCGCTTTGTACTGATGAACTGCGCCGGGCAGGATTGCGGCCTGGAGGCACACGAGAAGTCCGCCTGCCAGGGCGACTACCTCGATTTCTCCCCCGCCGACCGCTGGATCGTCAGCCTGCTGCAACGGGTCGAGAACGACATCGAAAAGCACTTTGCCGACTACCGCTTCGACCTGCTCGCCAAGACCCTTTACGAATTCGTCTGGGACGAATACTGCGACTGGTATGTCGAACTGGCGAAGGTGCGCCTGCAAAACGGCAGCAACGAGGCCGCCCAGAGGGCTACGCGCCGCACGCTGGTGCGCGTGCTGGAAACCGTGCTGCGCCTTGCCCACCCGCTGATTCCCTTCATCACCGAAGAACTCTGGCAGCAGGTTGCTCCGGTGGCTGGAAGGGTAAAAGTCGGCGCTGGCGGGACGGCATCCGCCGAAACAGTGATGCTGCAGGCCTACCCGGTCGCCGACCTGACCCGTTGCGACGAGTCCTCCGAAGCTTGGGTGGCGACCCTCAAGTCGCTGGTCAGCGCCTGCCGCAGCCTGCGCGGCGAGATGAACCTGTCCCCGGCCCAGAAGGTGCCGCTGATAGCGACCGGCGATATGGCAGCCCTGGAGTCTTTCGCCCCCTACCTGGCGGCGCTGGCGAAACTTTCCGAAGTAACGATAGCGGAGACCCTGCCCGCAGGCGATGCGCCCGTGCAGATCGTCGGCGATTTCCGCCTGATGCTGAAGATCGAGATCGACGTCGCCGCCGAAAAGGAACGGCTGGGCAAGGAACTCGCGCGTGTCGAGGGCGAAATCGGCAAGGCCGAGAAGAAACTCGCCACCGAAAGTTTCGTCGCCCGCGCCCCTGCCGCCGTGGTGGCGCAGGAGCGGGAGCGGCTGGCAAGCTTCAATGCGCTGGCAGAAAAGCTCGCCGCGCAACTGGCGCGGCTCGACTGAGCCGCTCCGGGGTTGCTCAGGAGGTTACTGCGCGGTGTAGGTGCCGCCGGCCACCTTGGCCATCATGTCGGCATTGCTGTCCGGATGGCCGCCAATGCCCATGAACTGGAACATGCCGAGTTCAGGCCAGGACAGCGCGGTGCGATAGCGGCCGAACAGGGCATGCACCTTGTTATCGACAATGAACACTTCCCACGGCAGCGCGGCGATATGATCGGGGCCGATTTTCTTCGCCCACCAGCCTTCGCCGTTCTCGGCATCGTTGGTTGCCACGCCGAACACAGCCAGTTTCTTGTCGGCCACCACCACTTCATACACCTTGGCGGTCTTGGCGACGCCCCTGGCGAGGTTGTCGCGCACCACTTTCACCGCCTCGTCGAAGCTGGCATGCGCCTTCAACTCGGTTTTGTCGGCAAAGCGCTCCATGCCCGCCATGTAGCGATAGGTCGGCAGGTTTTCGACCTTGACATCGCCGCCGAACGGCTTGCCGGCGCCGAGCGCCTTCTGCAGCTTGGCCGTGGTCGCCTTCACGGTTGACTCGGCCTTGCCGTAGTTTTCGCGGAGAAAGGCGCGCTGCCAGTATTCGAGGTTGAGATAGGACACCGTGCCATCGGACTTGACGCCGACACGGATCGGCAGGCCGACGATCGCGCTGCCGCCGATCTGCGTGAGCGCCGCCGAAAAATCGGCTTCCGTCACCACGATCACGCCATACTGGGGCAAGCCGCTCGGCAGATGCTGGCCGATCACCGCAAAGCCCGCATTGGTCAATTTCTGGCCGGCCGCAGCCATGACCGACTTGAGATCGCCGCCCGGCAACTTGTCTCCGGCCACGTAGGGCTGCAGCGCGTGGGCGAGCAGGGAAAATACAGCAAGCAAAACACCGGCAATGATTCTTTTCATGACATCTCCTCGAAATTTCACCAAGTTACGGGTGCGTCGTGTAGATCAACTGCGGTTAACAAAAAAGCCGGCAAAGCCGGCCTTTTTGTATGACATTACTGCAATCAGAAGCGATGGCCGTACTGGACTTGCCAACTGAGTTGCGAGTGCGTGATGGTCATTGGGTTTGCCGTCACGCCGCTCCCCGCGGCACCATCAATCAGTTGCGTACCCGTAACGGTGACCTTGGGTGCATACGACAACGCAAAATCAATTCCACTCTTCTTGCTCAGCATATAGCCAGCGCCAA
>CAYYHO010000191.1:2155-4019 GCA_964471725.1 uncultured Methyloversatilis sp.
TAGTGCTCCTTGACAATCGCAGGGAACAGTGGGTGAACGCGGTCATCCGGCACCGGGTTCTTGGCAAAGTTGCCGCCGAAACGCAAGGTCAGCGCTTCGTTCATTTTGTAGGAGGCGCCGATCATGAAGACATCCTGATCTTTCCAGTTCTGGCTGATCTTGAAATCCGCAAAATCAGCTCCACCAAGGGCGCCGGTGCTGTAAGTCATGTTGAAGTCCTTCATGACGCCGGACCAATTGATGCGCTTGTAATCAGCAGCAATCATCAGTTTGTCGGTCGCTTGAAACGCCATGCCAAGACCATAGGTTTCCGGCCATTGGAAATTACGAATAGTGATCTTGCCTGGCATAGCGGGTCCCATAGACACGCCTGTGTTGTATGCAGAAAATGCGGCGCCGCTACCATCGGTCTTCATATCACCCAGATTTGTTTTTGAGTGGTACGCAACGCCGACAGTAAGATTCGGGTTTAGTTTATATACAAGACCCAGTTTTCCAGCAAAACCTGAACCAAACGCTTTTCCATTGAAATCATTGTCATCCGAAAAATCAATGCGGAATGTATTGGCCCCCGCCCCAATCAATCCGGCCATTACACCACCCAATCCTGGTGTCATTCCAGTGGTCATGGCATTGAACTGAGCACCAGAAGCCGCCATCTTGATGTCCATGGTAGCCCATACCCAGTCAAGAGAGCCGCCGATGGTCAGTTGATCGTTGACGTTGTAGGCCAAAGGCAGGATCAAGCGACCGACGCCCACCTCGGAACGGACATCTTGCCCGGTACCCGCAGCCATGAAGGTATTGGCACCAAATTCAGTACCCATGCCGCCCTGAGAATAGACACCGATGCCGTAGGTCAGCTTACCTGATTTCCGAACATAGCCAATCGCCGGCATGTAATAAGCATCACCGCCAGAACCAATCGAACCTGCCATGGGGTGGGTCACTCCGACATCAGGACCAAGGAAGCCGAGCGCCACCCCCAGACCAGCCCCTTGCGCCATCAGACCCAACGTGGCCGGATTGCCCATCATGGCGCCGGGACCGTTGTCGTAGGCAAATGAAGCGCCGCCCATGCCCAATGCAATCGGGCCATAACCTTCCAGGTTCATGCCGTTTGTGGCGAATGCCGAAGTGGACAATCCGGCAATGGCGATCAGTGCAGCAATTTTCTTGAGCTTCATGTGTCCCCCTAGTGGGTTAGATTCAAACAGTTAGAGAAATGTTCTTACAAACGGCTATAAGGTGCACCTACTCTAAACCAGCTGACTACCGAAAACAATTGAATGCTGGAAACGCCTGCCGCAGCGGGGCAATCCCGTTGCGGCGATACGACAGTGAATCAGATGAACAGGGTCACGTCGGCCTTCTGGGCGACCGGCAGGAAGGAGGCAGCGCCGACGTAGTCCATGCCTTCGACGAAGTCCTTGTGGTCGAAACCGAACAGTTCGACGGTCATCTGGCAGACGACGAACTTGACGCCGGCTTCCTGCGAGAGTTCGCGCAGCTCGGCCAGCGGCGCGACGCCGTTGTTCTTGATGGTCTGCTGCATCAGGCTGGTGGCAAGGTTCTCGAAGCCCGGGATGCTGGCCTGCACGATGTTCGGAATGTTCCAGTTGATGCTCTTGAACCAGTCCGGCCCGAAGGGCATTTTCATCGGCATGCCGGGGTTGCCCAGCGGACTGATCTTGAGGTCGGAAATATCCTTCTTGACCAGTTGCAGGCCGTAGAAGGTGAAGAAGATTGTGACATCCCAGCCCAGCGCGGCGGCGGTGGAAGCGAGGATGAAGGGCGGGTAGCCCCAGTCCAGCGTACCCTTGGTGGCGATGATGGCCATGGAGGGCGTCTTCGATTCCTCGCG
>CAYYHO010000192.1:0-4009 GCA_964471725.1 uncultured Methyloversatilis sp.
AGAGGTCGCGCGGCAGTTCCGCCAGCGGCTCGCCATAGAGCATCGGGATATGCGTCTGTCCTTCCGCACCCGGCTGTGCCGCCAAGCCGTCGGCAACTTGGTCAGGGCTCTCTGTCGTCATCACGAAACCGTATAGGCGGCGGTGCCGACCGCGATCAGGGCTTGCTGGTCGTTGAACAGCTCCATGCGCGTCACCGCCACCTTGTTGCCGGTGCGCAGCGGGAAGCCCCGCGCCAGGAACCACGCCCCGCTGCCCGGCCGCAGGTAATCGATGCGCAGATCGATGGTGCCGATGCGGGCAAAGCGCTCGACGACCTCGGCGACCGGCTTGCCCTTCAGTTTCTGCTGCACGCCGAGGAAGGCCACCAGGCCGCCGGTGACGTCGAGCACCGAGGAAATCACGCCGCCATGGAGGATGTTGCGGATGTAGTTGCCGACCAGTTCCGGCCGCATGTCGAAGCGCAGTTCCGGCTGGTCGTGGTGCAGCGACAGCAACTCGATGCCGAGAATCTTGTTGAACGGCATGCGCTCGAAGAAGCTCTCGCGAATGATCCTGAACAGCTCCGCCTCGTCTGCGGGCGCCGCTTTACCGGCCAATGCGTCCGGTTTTTTCACGAGTAATCGAGCCCGATGGCTGCGCGCACGTCGCGCATGGTTTCCTGGGCGAGTTTCCTCGCCCGTTCGCAACCGTCGGCAATGATGTTCTTCACCAACTGCGGATCCTCTTCGTACATGCGGGCGCGCAGGCGCATCGGCTCCTGCTCCCTGAGAACGCCCTCGATCACCGGCTGCTTGCATTCGATGCAGCCGATGCCGGCAGAACGGCAGCCGGCGCTGACCCAGTCCTTCACCTCGTCGCTCGAATAGATCTGGTGAAACTGCCAGACCGGGCACTTGTCCGGATCGCCGGCATCGGTGCGCCGCACCCGCTGCGGATCGGTCTGCATGGTGCGGATCTTCTTGCGGATCGTTTCCTCGTCCTCGCGCAAGGCAATCGTGTTGCCGTAGGACTTGGACATTTTCTGGCCGTCGAGTCCCGGCATGCGCGAGGCGTGGGTCAGCAGCGCATCCGGCTCGGCGAGGATCATCTTGCCGCCGCCTTCGAGATAGCCGAACAGGCGCTCGCGATCGCCATAGGACAGACTTTGCACCTCGTCGAGCACGGCGTGGGCCTGCTCGAGCGCCGCTGCGTCGCCCTTTTCCTGGTAGCGGGTGCGCAGATCCTTGTAGAGCCTGGCGCGCTTGCTGCCGAGCTTTTTCACGGCCTCCTTCGCCTTCTCCTCGAAACCCGCCTCGCGGCCATACAGGTGGTTGAAGCGCCGGGCGATCTCGCGGGTGAATTCGATATGCGGCACCTGGTCATCCCCGACCGGCACCTTGTCGGCACGGTAGATCAGGATGTCGGCAGCCTGCAGCAGGGGATAGCCGAGGAAACCATAGGTGGTCAGATCCTTGTGGCTCAGCTTTTCCTGCTGATCCTTGTAGGTCGGCACCCGCTCCAGCCAGCCGAGCGGCGTCGACATCGACAGCAGCAGGTGCAGTTCGGCATGTTCCGGCACCTTGGACTGGATGAAGATGGTCGCCTGCGCCGGGTCCACCCCCGCGGCAAGCCAGTCGATCACCATGTCCCAGGCATTCTGCGTGATGGTGCCCGGTTCGTCGTAGGCTGTGGTGAGGGCATGCCAGTCAGCGACGAAGAACAGGCAGGGGTATTCGTGCTGCAGCTTGACCCAGTTGGCCAGCACACCGTGGTAGTGGCCCAGATGCAGGCGGCCGGTGGGGCGCATGCCGGAAAGGACTTTTTCAGCGAACATGATCGCCCGCCCCCCTGCTCCCCCCTCGCGGGGGGTTATCGATCTTTTCCCCTTGGGGCGGCCCGGCGGGAAAACTGCTGTGAGTCACAGTAAGTGTCATAGAAAAAATAGACTTTTGATGAAGGAAAGGAAGACCCGCAGCAGCGGTGTGAGGATGTCCTGCAGCACGCCCAGGAACATCAGCGCCAGCAGGATGATGAGGCCATAAGGCTCGATCCGGGCAAAACGCCAGGCAATGCCTGGAGGCAGCAGGCTCACCGCAATGCGGCCGCCATCGAGCGGCGGGATCGGCAGCAGGTTGAGCAGCATCAGCACGGCATTGACCGTGATGCCGGCGCGTGCCATCTCGGCCAGCGGCAGAGTATACGCATGCTCCGGCATCGCCACGGCAAGCTTCAGCAGCAAGGCCCACATGAAAGCCATGAACAGGTTGGCGCCCGGCCCTGCAGCCGCCACCCAGAGCATGTCCTGCTTGGGGCGCCGCAGGCGGCCGAAATTGACCGGCACCGGCTTGGCCCAGCCGAAGATGAACGACCCCTTGCTGACAAAGAGGATCAGCGCCGGCACCAGCAGGGTGCCCAGCGGATCGATGTGCTTGACCGGATTGAGCGTGATGCGTCCGAGTTGCCAGGCGGTCGGATCGCCGAAGTGACGTGCGACATAGCCGTGGGCCGCCTCGTGCAGCGTGATGGCGAAAATGACCGGGATGGCGTAGATCGCCAGCGTCTGGATGATGTTTTCCATAAGCCGTCGATTTTATTCGACTGCCAGCCCGCTCAGGCCAAAGGGTTTCAAGGACCCGCGACCGGCCCGCAGCAATTCCGGCGTGCCGCCCACCAGGTTGACGACGGTGGTCATGTCCCCGCCGCAAGGGCCGGCATCGATGACCAGGTCGATCTGCTTGCCGAGCCGTTCCTCGATCTCGCCCGGATCGCACAGGGGCGCTTCATCGTCCGGCAACATCAGCGTCGAACTGAGGATCGGTTCGTTCAGTTCCGCCAGCAGTGCCAGCACCACCGGATGATCCGGCACCCGCAGGCCGATGGTCTTGCGCTTCGGATGCAGCACGCGGCGCGGCAGCTCCTTGGTGCCTTCGAGGATGAAGGTGTAGCTGCCGGGGGTCGTCGCTTTCAGCAGGCGGTATTGCGCATTGTCCACGCGCGCATAGGTGGCGATTTCCGACAGGTCGCGGCACATCAGGGTGAAGTGGTGACGTTCATCGACGTTGCGGATGCGCCGGATGCGGTCGAGCAATGCCGAATCGCCCAGATGCCCGCCCAGCGCATAGGCCGAATCGGTCGGGAAGGCCGCCAGCCCGCCGCGGCGCATGATGTCGGCCGCCTGCGCGATCAGGCGCGGCTGCGGGTTTTTCGGATGGATTTCGAAAAACTCAGCCACTGGAACCGATCCTTTCCGCCAGCCCCGGCTTGCGGCAGACGGTCGTCGGGGCGCTCATGGCTCCCACCCCCCATCCCCCGCCCTCCGGCGGGGGTGACGAGTATTCGCCGCTGCGCGGCTCCATGTAGTGGCTGGCCCCGACTTGGGGCGGCCCGGCGTCGGGGCATTCACGGTATCTCCGCCCACTCCGCCCAGACCGGCTTCAAGTCCGGCGGCAGTTGCGCCATGCGGCCCAGTTCGCTGTAGCTCTCGCCCGGTCCATGGAAGTCCGAGGCCCGCGAGGCGAGAAAACCGAATTCACGGGCGACGCCGGCCAACTCGTTCACTTCGGCCTCGGTGGCCGAACCGGAAACCACTTCGAGCCCCTGGCCGCCCAGTTCCTTGAATGTCGCATACAGCGTGCGCCGTTCTGCGGCGGTCAGCCGGTAGCGCGCCGGATGGGCAATCACCGCCACGCCGCCCGCCGCCCTGATCCAGCCCAGCGCGTCACCCAGCTCGGCCCAGGGGTGGCTGACATAGCCCGGCTTGCCCTTCGCCAGCCAGTGCTCGAACACCGTTTTGACATCGCGCGCAAATCCGCGTTCGACGATGTAGCGGGCGAAATGGGCGCGGGAAATCAGCGCCGGATTGCCGACATATTTCATGGCGCCCGCATAGGCGCCGTCGATGCCGACTTTCGCCAGTTCCTCGGCCATGCGCTCGGCGCGCTGGTCACGGCCGGCGCGCACGCGCGTCAGACCAGCGATCAGGCCGGGATGGCGATGGTCGATATTCAGGCCGACGATATGCACGGTCTG
>CAYYHO010000193.1:0-3994 GCA_964471725.1 uncultured Methyloversatilis sp.
TGGTGATCACATTGGCGTAGCGGTCGTAGCCGTAGGGCTGGATCTTGTTGGCGTCATACGGACGCCAGCCGGTCGCCCAGACCACGCTGCCGACCTTGATCTCGACGGTTTCTTCCTGCATGTCGAGCGCCACCGCATCGACCTTGCAGGCGGCCTTGGCCTTTTCGCCTTCCGGCGTGCCGACGATCGAGGGGTCGATCACGAAGCGCTGCGGATAGGCCAGGCCCTGCGGCAGATAGGCCGCCTTGATCTTGTCGAGGCCATAGTTGGCCGGATTCGGCACCTCGGCGCTCACCGCCTTGCCGCAGTCGCCGCAGGCGGTGCAGTTCTCGGTCACGTAACGCGGCTTGACCTTGAGCGTGACGCTGTAGTCACCGCGATTGCCGGTGACGGTCGCCACTTCGGTCATCGTCATGACGCGCACGTTCGGGTTGCCGCGCAGGCGCCGGAGGTTGATCTCCAGTCCGCAAGTCGGGTAACACATCTTGGGGAAATAGCGATAGAGCAGGGATGTGCGGCCGCCCAGCGTGGGGGCTTTTTCCGCCAGGATTACCTGCTTGCCGCACTCGGCCGCCTCGAGGGCTGCCGTCATGCCAGCGATACCACCGCCGACGACCAGTATGGTCTGGTTGGTTGCGATTGAAGCCGTCATCAAGCCTCCATGGAGTGGTTGCTACAACTAACGAAGTCTCTCGTGTCCACCCACGCTACGCAAGCGGGCACTCTGCCGTGACTGAAACAGTGGGCGATTCTAACCGGCCTGCGTCTCTCGATCTTCTGTTCTAGATCAAATGCCGACCAGAATGTTCCTATAGACAAATAGAAGTGGCGAATGGTTTGGACAGTGTTTGGTGCACTGCCGCATGCCGTCCCGCCAGCGCCGAATTTTCAGCTAGGGGGTGTTCGGCCGTTGCGCCGATTTTGGCCGGAAGGCCTTGACGAGTTCTGCGCGGGTTTCGACATACGGCCCGCCGATCAGGTCGATGCAATAGGGCACGGCAGCGAACACGCCATCGAGGGTTTCCTTGATCGCCTTGGGTTGCCCCGGCAGATTGAGGATCAGCGACTTTCCGCGGATCGCCCCGACCTGGCGCGACAGGATCGCGGTGGGCACATATTTCAGGCTCACGGCGCGCATCTGCTCGCCGAAGCCCGGCATCACCTTGTCGGCGACGGCCAGCGTCGCTTCCGGGGTGACGTCGCGCGCTGCCGGGCCGGTGCCGCCGGTGGTGAGCACCAGGTGGCAACCCGCGACATCGGTGAGCTCGATCAGGGTCTGCTCGATGAGCGCCTGCTCGTCGGGGATCAAGCGCGTTTCCATGCGCCAGGGCGAACTCAGTACGGCCGCAAACCATTCCTGCAGCGCGGGAATGCCCTTGTCGGCATAGGCGCCCGTCGATGCACGGTCGGAGATGGAAACCAGGCCGACCAGCAGTTCATCGCTCATGCTTCTTCCTCCTTCACGCCGGCGCGCTCGCCGGCCAACTGCAAGTCGCGCAACACCCGGAACAGCTCACGGAAGGCGCGCGGCGGCTTGGCCAGCTGCTGTTCCTTGAGCGCGTTGCGGCGCAACTGGCGCAGCAGTTGGAGGTCCGCCCCGGCCACCTGATGGGCGCCGGCGATCTCGCCGATGACGCGCTCGTCTGCCATGAAGCGGCTGCGCAGGCTTTCCAGCGCGTGCTGGCGCGCGTTGGCGTGCGCCGAGAGTCCATTGATCTCGTCCAGCGCGGCACGGATCGGTTCGGGTTCGACCGAGCGCATCAACTTGCCGATGTACTGCAGCTGGCGGCGCCGCGCCTCATGCTGGGTGATCCGCTGCGCCTCGCGCACCGCGGCGGCCAAGTCCTCGGGCAGGGCGATCTTCTTGAGCTGATCCTTCGAGAGCGCAACCAGCTCGGCGCCCAGCACCTGCAGTTCGTCCATGGCGCGCTTGCGTGCGCTCTTGCTGGGTTTTTCCGGGGTTTCCACGGGTAAGATTATAGCTTTTCGCCATCCTCAGCATCCCATGTCCGCGTTTTCATTTACCGCCGATCAGTTGCGCCAACTCGCCAGCGATGTGCTGCGCTACGCCGAAGAAGCCGGCGCCAGCGCCTGCGAAACCGATGTTTCCGAGGCTTTCGGCCAATCCGTCACCGTCCGCAAGGGCGAGGTCGAGACCATCGAATTCAACCGCGACAAGGGCATCGGCGTCACCGTCTACCTCGGCCAGCGGCGCGGCCATGCCTCCACTTCCGACTTTTCCGCCGCGGCCGTCAGGGACACGGTGAATGCGGCCCTCTCGATCGCCCGTTTCACGGCCGCCGACCCCTGCGCCGGACTGCCGGAACCGGAATTGCTGGCACGGGATGCCGACCACCTTGAACTTGACCTGTACCACCCCTGGCCGCTCGGCGTCGAGGACGCCATCGCCATCGCCCGGCGCAGCGAACAGGCGGCCTTCGCCGTCAGTCCGCTGATCGAGAATTCCGAGGGCGCCTCGGTGTCGGCGCATGCCGCCCACTTTGTCTCGGCCAACAGCCTGGGCTTCATGGGCGGTTACCCGTCCACGCGTCATTTCATCTCCTGCGTACCCATTGCGCAACGGGCCCGCAAGGGCCGGAGCAAGGACATGCAGCGCGACGACTGGTATTCCGGCGGGCGCGATCCGGCGGACCTGGCCGCGCCCGAGCAGATCGGCGATTACGCGGCGCGCCGCGCGCTGGCCCGGCTCGGCGCCCGCAAACTCAAGACGCGCCAGTGCCCGGTGATGTTCGAAGCGCCGCTCGCCGCCATGCTGTTCGCCAGCTTTGTCCATGCCGCCAGCGGCGGCAGCCTCTACCGCAAGGCCAGCTTTCTCGTCGATGCCCTGGGCACGCGCATCTTTCCCGACTGGTTGAGCATCGAGGAGCGACCGCACCTGAAAAAGGGACTTGCCTCCAGCCCCTTCGATGACGACGGCGTCGCCACGCGCGCACGGACCGTGGTGGACAAGGGCGTGTTGCAGGGCTATTTTCTGTCGACCTATACGGCACGCAAGCTTGGCTTGCAGACGACCGGCAACGCCGGCGGCAGCCATAACCTCATCGTGGCCCCGAGCCCCGATGCACCCGAGGCGCCAGCGGATTTCGCCGGCCTGCTGCGCCAGATGGGCACCGGCCTGCTGGTCACCGAACTGCTCGGCCACGGCATCAATTACGTGACCGGCGATTATTCGCGCGGTGCCGTCGGCTACTGGGTGGAGGGCGGCGAGATTGCCTACCCGGTGGAGGAAATCACCATCGCCGGCAACCTGCGCGACATGTTCGCCGGCATCGAAGCCGTGGGCCGCGATGCCGTCACCCGCGGCTCGCGCACGGTCGGTTCAATTGTGGTTAACCGCATGACCGTGGCCGGAAATTAGCCGGTTTCCCGCGCTCACTGGCATTTCTTTCGGTGTAGTATTTGACCAACGCCCTGCCCTCGCAGGGCGTACCCAATAACACCAAGGAGACAACGCATGGAAAGACGCAAATTTCTGAAGAATGCCGCTGGTACGGGTTTGGCCGGCATCCTGGCAACCGGCGCCGCCCCGGCGATCGTGCATGCCCAGCAGGCCATCCGCTGGCGTCTGGCCTCGAGCTTCCCCAAGGCGCTCGACACGATTTACGGCGCGGCCGAAACCTTCTCCAAGAAGGTCAAGGACATGTCCGGCGGCAAGTTCGAGATTTCCGTGCATGCCGGCGGCGAACTGATGCCCGCCTTTGGCGTGGTGGATGGCGTGCAGCAAGGCACTGTGGAATGCGCCCATACCGCTCCGTATTACTTCTTCGGCAAGGATGAAACCTTCGCCATCGACTGCACGATCCCCTTCGGTCTCAACTCGCGTTCGATGACGGCCTGGATGTACCAGGGCAACGGCATGAAGCTGCTGCGCGAGTTTTACAACCAGTACAACATCGTCAACTTCCCGATGGGCAACACCGGCGCGCAGATGGGCGGCTGGTACCGCAAGGAAATCAAGTCCCTGAAGGACGTC
>CAYYHO010000194.1:0-3972 GCA_964471725.1 uncultured Methyloversatilis sp.
GTCGCCGACAGAGCCCTTGAAGAAGCGCTTGAAGCCGCTGACCATGTCCTTGCCGGCGGGATAGTTCGGCACGACGGTGACAACCGATCTGATTCCCTTGTCGCTCGCCCACTTGCCCATCGCCTCGGCGTAGTTATCGTTTTGCCAGGCGACGTTGAAGAAATAGGGGTTGCAGTCGGGGCCGGCGAGCTGCGAGGGGCCGGCGTTGGCCGATATGTAATAGGTCTGGCTGTCGAAGACCGGCTTGGCGACCGTGAGCAGGATGTTCGAGAAAACGATGCCGGTCATGAAATCGACCTTGTCCTTCTTCAGGAAGCGCTCGGTGATCTGCTTGGCGGTATTCGGATTCTGCTGGTCGTCGGCGACGATGACCTCGGCCGGCAAGCCGCCGAGCTTGCCGTTCATCTGCTTCAGGGCGAGCTGGAAGCCGTCGCGGATGTCCACGCCGAGTCCGGCCGCGGGGCCGGAGAGGGTCGAGACGAAACCGACTTTCACCTTGTCGGCGGCCTGGACTGAGAGGGCCAGAAAGGCCAGCAGCGTGGCGAGCAGAATCTTTCTCATGGGGGGGTTCCTCGGTAATTTAAAGACTGTCGCGCCAGTTGCGGATGGCGGCGAAGGTTTCGGTTGCGTTGGCCGGAGGATGGCCGAGCCTGGAGGTGGCGGCGGCGATGACGCCTGGGGCGGTCCAGCGCAGGAAGGGGTTGGTGGCGAATTCCTCCGCCAGCGTGGAGGGTACGGAAGGCCGGTCGGCGGCACGCAGTGCGGCGACCGCCGCGGCGCGTGCGGCGATGGCGGCATTGTCGGGTTCGACCTTGGCGGCAAAGCGCAGGCAGGACAGCGTGTATTCATGGGCGCAATAGACCGCCGTGGTGGCGGGCAGGGCGGCCAGGCGCGCGAGCGAGGCGTGCATCTGCGCCATGGTGCCTTCGAAGACGCGGCCGCAGCCGGCGCCGAACAAAGTATCGCCGCAGAATAGTGTCCCCGGGCGATAATAGCCGATATGACCCAGCGTATGCCCCGGCACTTCCAGCACCGCGAATTCGATGCCCAACTCGGGCAAACTCAGCTGTGCGCCATCGGCGAGCGGATGGGTGACCACCTCGGCCGCCTCGCGGCTCGGGCCGTAAACGGGCGCCGGATGGCGGGCCACCAGCTCGGCAATGCCGCCGATGTGGTCGCCGTGCCGATGGGTGACGAGGATGGCGCAGAGACGGTCGCCGCTGCGCTCGAGATGGCGCAGCACCGGCGCCGCCTCGCCGGGGTCGACCACGGCGAGGCAGCCGTTGGCGCGCAACGCCCAGATGTAGTTGTCCTCGAAGGCCCGCAGCGGCTCGATGCCGAATGGTTTTGTCGTCATGGAGCCCGATTGTAATGGCGAAAATGGAATTCCCCCGGGAATCGCTTGGGAGGGCCCGGCGTGCTGCTTGACGGTTTCGCCACCTGGCTCGCCACGCCGCCCGGGCAGTATGTGCAGGCCTGGGAGCAGCGCACCCTCGACACGCTGGTCGCCGACATCTTCGGCTTCAACGCCGTGCAGGTCGGCTTTCCCCAGCTGGATTTCCTGCGCGCCAACCGCATGCCCTTCCGCTTCCACTGCTGCGACCGCGCGGGCGTATCCGTGAAAAGCGATCCGCGCCATCTGCCGTTTGCGACCAGCAGCATTGATCTGGTGCTCCTGCCGCACCTGCTCGAATTCAATGACAACCCGCACCAGATCCTGCGCGAGGTGGAGCGGGTGCTGGTGCCAGAGGGCAGCGTGGTGGTGACCGGCTTCAATCCCTACAGCCTCTGGGGCATGCGGCGCCTGCTTGCCCGCCGCTCCGGCCAGCCGCCCTGGCAGGGCCGCTATCTCGGCGTGCCGCGCCTGCGCGATTGGTTCACCCTGCTCGGTTTCGAACCCAATAACGCCAATTTCGGCTGCTATGTGCCGCCGGTGCGCCAGGAACAATGGCTGCATCGCTGGCGCTTCATGGATCAGGCGGGCAGCCGCTGGTGGCCGATTGCCGGCGGCGTCTACGTCCTGCAGGGCATCAAGCGCCAGCAGGGCCTGCGGCCGATCACGCCGAAATGGCACGACCGCAAGGCGGCCGCGCGCGCGCTGGCGGCGGTGACCCAGAAGCCGCTGGCGCATAAGGCCAACCATCAACCCAAACAGTGATGAGCAGGATAATCGACATCTACACCGATGGCGCCTGCAGCGGCAATCCCGGTCCGGGCGGCTGGGGGGCGCTGCTGCGCAGCAACGGCGCCGAAAAGGAGCTGTCGGGCTACGCGCCGGTCACCACCAACAACCGCATGGAACTGATGGCGGTGATCGAGGCCTTGAAGGCGCTCAAGCGCCCGGTGGCGGCGCGCGTGCATACCGATTCGCAATACGTGCAGAAGGGCATCAGCGAGTGGATCCACGCCTGGAAAAAGCGCGGCTGGAAAACGGCGGCCCGTCAGCCGGTCAAGAATGCCGACCTGTGGCAGGCGCTCGACGCCGCTGCTGCCGGTCACGAGATCGAGTGGCTGTGGGTGCGCGGCCATGCCGGCCACGTGGAGAACGAGCGTGTCGACCTGCTGGCGCGGCAGGCCATCGAGAACAAACGAGGCAAGTGAATGAGCAACCATCGTCAGGTCATGCTGGATACCGAAACTACCGGGCTCGAATGGCGCCAGGGCGACCGCGTCATCGAGATCGCCTGTGTCGAGATGATCAGCCGCCGGCTCACCGGCCGGCATTTCCATCGCTACCTGAATCCCGGCCGGGCCATCGGCGCCGGCGCCCAGGCGATCCACGGACTGACCGACGAGTTCCTGGCCGACAAGCCGAAATTCGCCGACGTCGCGGACGACCTGCTCGAATTCGTCCGCGATGCCGAGCTGATCATCCACAACGCGCCCTTCGATGTCGGCTTCCTCGACAACGAACTCGATTTGCTCGGCCGCGAACCGCTGCAGGCCGGCTGCAGCGGCATTACCGACACGCTGAAGATGGCGCGCGAACTGCGGCCCGGCAAGAAGAACAACCTCGATGCCCTGTGCAGCGAATTCGGCGTCGACAATTCCGGCCGCCAGCTGCACGGCGCCCTGCTCGATGCCGAACTGCTCGCCGATGTCTATCTGGCCATGACGCGCGGCCAGGAAAGCCTGATGATGGACCTCGAGATGGGCGCCGCCGAGATCGCCGCGCTGAATGCCGGCGAACGCCCGCCGGTGCGCGTGCTGGCGGCCAGTGCGGAAGAGTTGCTCGAGCACGAACGGGTGCTGGCCGAGATCGACAAGGCCAGCAAGGGCAAGTGCCTGTGGCGGACGCTGGTGGCGTGAAATGAAAAGTCGGCGCTGGTGGGACGGCGGCGGCAGCGCAAAGCCAAGCTGCTAGACCGCCTCCACATCGACTCCTGCCGAAACACCGAGGAATTTCTGCTGGAGGCTGCGGTCAGCGGCCAGTTCGCTGGTCTTGAACGTCCGCTCGATGCGGCCATTGACCATGACGGCCACGGCATCGGCAACTTCCAAAGCGACACCCAGGTTCTGCTCGATCAGCAGCAAGGCAATCCCCCCCTCGGCAACCATTGCCTTGAGTGTTGTCACGATCTGCTCGACCATCAATGGAGCGAGGCCTTCGGTCGGCTCGTCCATGATCAGCAGGCGCGGGTTGCACAACAGGGCGCGGGCAATGGCAAGCATCTGCTGCTCACCGCCCGATAGCGCTGCGCCATCATTGCGGCGCCGCTCGAAGAGACGCGGAAACACCTCATAAATACGCTCGCGCGTCCATTTCTGCATGCCTGGGCGTTCAACCAGGCGCAGATGTTCTTCAACCGTCAGGCTCTGGAAAATGCGGCGTCCCTGAGGCACCAGAGCGACGCCGCAGCGCGCAATCTGGTAGGGGAACCGACCAGCCAGTTCGCGGTCATCGAAGCGCACGCTGCCAGCCGTGATCGGCGCCATGCCAATGATGGCGTTGCACAGCGTCGATTTGCCCAT
>CAYYHO010000195.1:0-3950 GCA_964471725.1 uncultured Methyloversatilis sp.
CCAGCGCAAGCAGCGGGAGTTCCGCGAAGACCTGAACCTGCGCCAGAACGAGGAAATGGCGGCCATCTTCGAGCGCGCCAACAAGGTCATCAGGCAGATCGCCGAAACCGAGAAATTCGACCTGATCGTTCAGGAAGCGGTTTACTTCAGTCCGCGCATCGACCTTACCGAAAAGGTGATCAAGGCCCTCGGCGACGGCGCGGCGGCAAAATAAGCCCCGGTTTCACCGTGACCCGGCGGCTTGAGGAGATCGTCGCCCGCTTTGGCGGCGATCTGCGCGGAGATGGGACGCTGGCCATCGGCGGCCTGGCTTCGCTGGAGACTGCGACAGCCGGGCAACTGAGCTTCCTCGCCAATCCCAAGTATCGCGGGCAGCTGGCGACGACGCGCGCCAGCGCGGTGATCCTTACGGCCGCAATGGCCGATCATTGCTCCAGTGCGGCGATCGTCACGCCGCAACCGTATCTCTATTTTGCGCGCGTGTCGCAGTGGCTGGCCGAAGTCCCCCGGCCGGCGCCCGGCATTCATCCCTCCGCAGTGCTTGAGTCTGACGTGCCGGAAAGTGCCAGCATCGGCCCGCAGGTGTGGATCGGGCCGGATGTCGAACTGGGCGAGCACGTCGTGATCGGCGCGCAATGCCGCATCGGCGCCGGGGTGCGCATCGGCGCCGACTCCCTGCTGTATCCCGGCGTGACGATCTACGCCGATTGCCGGATCGGTTGCCGGGCCATCATCCATTCCGGCGCGGTGATCGGCGCCGACGGTTTCGGCTTCGCGCGCGACCCCGATGGGGCATGGGTGAAGATCGCCCAGACGGGGCGTGTGCTGATTGGCGACGATGTCGAAATCGGCGCCAACACCACCATCGACCGGGGGGCGCTGGAAGACACGATCATCGAAAACGGCGTCAAGCTCGACAACCAGATCCAGGTCGGCCACAACGTGAAGATCGGCGCGCATACCGCCATGGCCGGCTGCGTCGGCATCGCCGGCAGCGCCAGGATCGGTGCGGGTTGCACGGTGGGCGGTGCGGCGGTCATCCTGGGCCATCTGTCCCTGGCGGACGGCGTCAATGTTTCCTCCGGCACCCTGGTGGCAAAGTCGATCGCTGCGCCGGGCAGCTATACCGGCACGGTGCCCTTCATGGCCCACGACGACTGGCTGAAGAACTTTTCCCGCCTGCGTCATCTCGACGCAATGGCCGATAAAATACGCGCCCTTGAGAAGCGCATTGCCCAACTTGAGGACGAACCGGAGAAATCATCGTGACGAGCTCGGAAAAAACCATCACCGCAATGGACATCCACCAGATCCTCGACCATCTGCCGCATCGCTATCCTTTCCTGCTGGTGGATCGCGTGCTGGATGTCGTGCCGGGCGAGCGCATCACTGCGCTCAAGAACGTCAGCATGAACGAGCCGTTCTTCCCGGGGCATTATCCACACCACCCGGTGATGCCGGGCGTGCTGATCCTCGAGGCGCTGGCGCAGGCGGCGGCGATACTGTCCTTCAAGAGCCTGGGCGGCAAGCCGGACGACAAGTCGGTTTACTATTTCGTCGGCATCGATGGCGCCCGCTTCAAGCGCCCGGTCAGCCCAGGCGACCAGTTGATCCTCGAGGTGGCGGTGACGACCAACAAGCGCGGCATCTGGAAGTTTTCCGCACAGGCCAAGGTGGATGGCCAGATCGCCACCGAGGCCGAATTGATGTGTACCGTGCGCAAGCTGGAAGACTGAGATGTCGGACAAAGTTTCTGCGACCGTGCATCCGACGGCGCTGATCGATCCGGCCGCACGTCTTGGGAAGGGTGTCAGCATCGGCGCCTATTCCGTGATCGGCGCCGGGGTGGAGATCGGCGCCGGCACCTGGATCGGTCCCCATGTCGTCATCAACGGGCCGACGCGCATCGGCCGTGACAACCGCATCTTCCAGTTTGCTTCAATCGGCGAGATGCCGCAGGACAAGAAGTACGCCGGCGAGCCGACCAGTCTGGAAATCGGCGACCGCAACACCATCCGCGAGTTCTGCACCTTCAACCGCGGCACCACGCAGGATGTCGGCGTGACTCGCCTCGGCAACGACAACTGGATCATGGCTTACGTGCACCTGGCGCACGACTGCCAGGTCGGCAACCACACCATCTTCGCCAACAACGCGCAGTTGGCCGGCCATGTGCATGTCGGCGACTGGGCCATCCTCGGCGGCTTCACCGCCGTGCATCAGTTCGTGCGCATCGGCGCGCACTGCATGACGGCGATGGGCTCGATCCTGCTGCAGGACGTACCGCCCTACGTGATGGCCGGCGGCAATCCCTGCGCGCCCCACGGCATCAACAGCGAAGGCCTCAAGCGGCGCGGCTTTTCCCCGGCCGCCATAACGGCGCTGCGGCGGGCCTACAAGACCCTCTATCGCAATGGCCTCAAGCTCGACGAGGCTGCTGCAGCCATTGCTGCTGCGGTGCCTGACGAGGCCGCGCTGGAGCCCCTGGCAGAATTCCTCGCCAAGCCCGGCCGCGGCATCCTGCGCTAATAGCCTGACATGCCCTCCCTGCGGATTGCCCTGGTGGCTGGCGAAGCATCGGGCGACCTGCTGGCCGCGCACCTGATCGAGGCGCTCAAGCGCCGTCTTCCCGGCGCCGAGTTTGTCGGCATCGGCGGGCCCAAGATGCAGCGGGCCGGCTTCGAGGCCTGGTGGCCGGCGGAAACCCTGGCGGTGCGGGGCTATGCCGAAGTGCTGCGTCATTACCGGAGGATTGCCGGGGTGCGGCGCGCGCTGCTCAAGCGCCTGCTGGCGGAAAAACCGGATGTTTTCATCGGCGTCGACGCTCCGGACTTCAATCTCTGGCTTGAGGCGCGGTTGAAGCGGGCCGGCATCGCCACGGTGCATTACGTCAGTCCCTCGGTGTGGGCCTGGCGCGGCGGCCGGGTGAACCGCATTGCCCGCGCGGTCGATCGCCTGCTGGCGCTGTTCCCTTTCGAGCCGCCCCTGTACGAAACGACCGGCTTGCCGGTCAGCTACGTCGGCCATCCGCTGGCGGATGTATTGCCGGTCCGGGTCAATCGTCCGGCGGCGCGCGAACGGCTCGACCTGCCGGCTGCCGCCGCCCCGGTATTCGCCCTGCTGCCGGGCAGCCGTCAGTCGGAAGTGGGCTACATGGCGGCATTGTTCATCCGCACGGCGGGCTTGCTGCTGGAGCGCTTTCCGCATGCGCTGTTCCTGGTGCCGCTGGTGTCGCGCGAAACGCGCAACCTGTTCGAAACCGAACTGTGGGCGCAGGGCGCGCAGGAGTGGCCGATCAAGCTGCTTTTCGGCCACGCCCAGGATGCCCTGGCGGCCTGCGATGCCGCCCTGGTGGCCAGCGGCACCGCGACCCTGGAGGCCGCGCTGCTGAAGGCCCCGATGGTGATTACCTACCGCATGTCGCGCTGGTCGTGGTGGCTGATGAAGCGCATGCGCTACCAGCCCTGGGTCGGTCTGCCCAACATCCTGGCCGCGCGCTTCGCCGTGCCGGAATTCCTGCAGGACGATGCCACAGCCGAAAACCTCGCGCAGGCGCTGGGCAACCTGGTGGTGGATACGGAAGTCAGGGCGCGCCTGACGCACCTGTTCACCGATATGCACCGTGAGTTGCGCCAGAACACCGCCGAGAAAGCGGCGGCCGCGATTCTGCCGATGCTCGGCAACGTGCCGGACGTGGCCGCGTGATCTGCGGCGTCGATGAAGCCGGCCGCGGCCCGCTGGCGGGCCCGGTGGTGGCGGCAGCAGTGATTCTCGACTCGGCGCGGCCAATCAGCGGCCTGGCTGATTCGAAAAAACTGACTGCCCCGCGGCGCGAACGCCTGGCGCTGGAAATCCGCGAAAAGGCCCTGGCTTGGGCGATTGCCGCGGCGACGGCCGAGGAAATCGACGCGCTCAACATCCTGCAGGCAACCCTGCTGGCGATGCAGCGT
>CAYYHO010000196.1:0-3948 GCA_964471725.1 uncultured Methyloversatilis sp.
AGACTTCGCCGCCCACCCACAGCAGGGGGAAACGCTGCTCCAGGGACTGGCGCGCCTGCCGGTTGAGTTCGCTGACGGTCAGGATTTCCGGGTTCACGGGAAGGAATGTTGCGCTGTGCGGCAGGCTGGCGACGAATCCGGCGATGGTACCCCATCCACAACGGGTCGAAACCCTGCGACAATCTGCCGCAGATGCCCGTCAGGTCTGGCGTTGCAATGCAAGTGACTGAATTATAAGAAAATTATAATTGAACAATTTTGACGCTGAGTAACAAAAGTCCTTTGCGGAAGGCTACTTAGCAACTCTGTGCAGAAGAGATTCACAGACTTTTCCACAGTTTTTGTGGATAAGCCTGGGCGCTTCATGGTCGTATGCTCGACACTTCGCTTGAGTGGATAACAGCCATGCAACTGATTCCCCTGACCTCGCCAGCCTTGCTGGGCCTGTTCCGCGAGGCGCTGGAAGGCAGCCTGGTCGAGCGGGGCGCATCGCAAGGGATCGAACTGCTAGGCCATGCCGACGATTTCTGGCGTGCTGTCCCGCTCGGCGAATTGCGGCGCATGGCCCAGGGCGGCAATGCCGCCGCCCAGGCCGAACTGGCCTGGCGCTCGGCCATCGGCGCGGGGCTGAAGAAATCGGCGGCGGATGCCTTGCTGTGGGCGACGCGCAGCGCCGAAAACAGCTCGCCGGCGGGCGAAGCGGTACTGGGCTGGCTGCTGTATCAGGGCATGGGCGTCCCGCGCGACTATGCCGAGGCTGCGCGCCTGTTCGAGCGTGCCGCTGCCGCCGCCGACAGCCGCGGCATGACCTGGTTTGCGCTGTGCCTGCTGCGCGGGCACGGGGTCGCCGGCGACGCGCCGCGCGGAGGTGCACTGCTGCGGACGGCCGCCGCGCAGGGCAGCCGTCTCGCTCAATACTGGCTGGGACGCCTGCTTTACCTCGGGCAGCATCTGCCGCGCGATTATGGGCAGGCCGCCGTGTGGCTGCAACGCGCGAGCGACCAGGGCCTGGGGCGGGCCAGCGACTTGCTGGCACGCTGTTTTTTCCTCGGCCGCGGCGTGGCGCAGGATCGTGCCGCGGCGGCACGGCTCTGGCGCGCGGCCGCAGCGGACGAGGTGGCGCCGGCGATGTTCTGCCTCGGCCTGTGTCTCTATGCCGGCGAGGGGGCGGACAGCGATCAGCGCGAAGCGGTGGGCTGGTTCCGCTCTGCCGCCCGCCAGGGTGTCACGGGCGCCATGTTTCTGCTCGGCCAGTGCGCCACCTTCGGCTTCGGCGTCACGCCCGACCCGGCGGCCGGTCTGGCCTGGTACCGGCGTGCGGCCGAACGCGGCAACCGCGAGGCCGAATTCGAACTCGGCGAAGCGTATGCCGCGGGACGCGCCCATCTGCAGCGCGATGTCGAGGAGGCTGTGCGCTGGTGGCGCGCCGCCGCCCGCCGCGGCCATGCCCGCGCGCAATTGAAGCTCGGCCATTGCTATCGCTGGGGGGAAGGCCTGGAAGAGAACAAGAGCCTCGCGCTGGCCTGGTACCGGCGTGCGGCCGAGGGCGGCGAGGTGTCCGCCCAGATCTGGCTCGGCGAATGCCACGAGCATGGCGAGGGCGTGGCGGCCGACCCGGTCGCGGCGCGCCGCCATTACCACGCGGCAGCGGCGGCCGGCGCGCCGCACGGGCTGGCGGAACTGGGGCGCTGCCAGTTGTACGGCATCGGCGGCCAGGTCGATGTCGCGCGCGGCGAAGCCGCCTTGCGGCAGGCGGCCGAGGCCGGCTGGCAGCCGGCGCTGGAGGAACTCGAGCGTTACTGGTTTGCCGAGGGCGAGCGCCACTTTCACGGCCACGGCGCCGTGGCCGACGCCGCGCATGCGCGCCAGTGCTATCGCAAGGCGGGCGAGCTGGGGCACCGGCGCGCCGCCTACATGCTGGCGGAATGCCTGCGGCACGGCCTCGGGGGCGCCGCGGACCCGAAGCAGGCGCTGACCTGGTATCACCGCGCGGCCACCCTGTTCGACGCCAAGCTGGCCCTTGCCGACCTCTACTATCACGGCGAGGGCGTGGCGCGCAGCTACCGCGAGGCGTATCGCTGGTTCGAGCAGGCGGTCGCCCAGCACGAGGATGCCTACGCGCTGTACAGCCTGGGCTTCTGCCTGCTGCACGGCCAGGGTGTGCGCCGTGACGTGCGGCAGGCCTTGCGCCAGCTGCGCCGCGCAGCGATGCTGGGCGACATGAACGCCCAGTACGAACTGGGCGCGGCCTACTATCGTGGCGGCGGCGGTGGCAGCGGCGTTGCCAGGAACCTCAGGCTGGCGATGAAGTGGCTGCGCATGTCCGCCAGCCACGGTCACGCCGAGGCGCGCGCCTTCCTGGAGCGCATCGGCGAAGGGAAAACGCTCAACTGAGGCTGGTTTAGCGTGAACGTCGCGGCAGCATCCGGGCGAGGTTTCCTTGCCCGGATGCGGCACGCGCCGCCAGGCGCAACCGGCTCGGGGGTACTTGCGCAGCGCCCCGGGATAGACGAGCGCAGCGAGCACGCAATAACCCCCCGCGCGGGGGGGCGAAGGGGGGCGGGCTTACGGACGCAGCCTGATCCGGGCGCTCAGGCCGCCGCCCGGGCGCGGCAGCAGCTCGAAACGGCCGCCGTGGGCGCGCGCGATGCGCTCGACGATGGCCAGTCCGAGGCCGGCGCCGCCCGCGCCGGTGCGTGCCGCTTCACCGCGCGTGAAGGGCTGCTTGAGACGCTCGACTTCCCCGGCGGGGATGCCGGGGCCGCGATCGAGGACGGCAATCACGGTTTCGTCATCCTCCCGGGAGAGGGCGAGTTCGACCGCGCCGTCGCCGCTGTGGCGCAGTGCATTTTCGACCAGGTTGACGATCGCGCGCCGCAGCGCTTGTGGATGGACCGCGCGGACAAAGTCGTGGGCGGCTAAACGGCACTCCACCCGTTTGCCATAGCGCGCGGCGATCTCGGTGAGCAGCGCCGCGAGGTCGGTCTCCGTCCTGGCCGTGTCGTCGAGCGCCTGCGGGCGGGCGAAGTCGAGGAACTGGCCGATGGTGCGATCCATTTCCGCGATGTCGGCTTCCATGCCCGCACGCGCCTCGGCATCGGCGACCGACAGTTCGGTTTCCATGCGCAGGCGTGTCAGCGGCGTGCGCAGATCGTGCGAAATGCCGGCCAGCAGCAGTTGGCGGGTGTCCTCCAGCTGCCGAAGGCTGGCGCTCATCTGATTGAAAGCGGCCGTGACGGCGGCGATTTCCTGCGGGCCGTGTTCCGGCAGTGGCGGCGGCGTCTCGCCAGCGCCGATTTTCCGGGCGGCGCTTTTCAGGGCCTGCAGGGGACGGGTGATGCGGAAGACGATCAGCCAGGCGCCGACCAGCGACAGCAGCAATACGGCCGCGCCCCAGCCCAGCCATTGCAGCGGCAGGTGGCGTTCCAGTCGTTCACGCGGCAACGCGAGCCAGAACTCGCCGCCATCCCCGGCGAAAATATGGAAGCTGACGAACAGGCCCGCCTCGCCATTCAGGTTGAACGCCAGACGCACGTCGGGCCCGAGGCGCTCCTGCAGCAGTTCCTGCATGCGGTTGAGCAGCGGCAGGCGCGGCGCCGGCACCACCTGGTCGTCGGTATCGGCGGGGTAGACGCGCAAGCCTTCACGGTCGGCCAGTTCGGCCAGCAGATAGTGGCGCCGTTCGGGGTGCGCGGCCAGCAGGGCGGCCCGCGTCAGGTTGGCGACGCTGACGACCATCTGCGACAGCTGCCGGGCCCGCGGCTCCAGTTCGGCTTCCCGAAAAATCGCCAGCCAGGCCGCCACGGCCAGCAGCATGAGCGTCGCAATCAACAGAAAGGCGCGCCACAGCAGGCTCCTGGGCAGAACCGGCAACAGGGCACGGGGCATTTTCATGACCTGAGGCGCGGCAAACTCTCAGTCCTGTGCGTTGCCGTCCGGCACGAACAC
>CAYYHO010000197.1:0-3931 GCA_964471725.1 uncultured Methyloversatilis sp.
GGTTGAAATGGTGGAAGGCCACCGAGGCCATGCGCCCCTTGTGCTGCTCGCGCGGGCCGTACACATTGAAATAGCGGAAGCCGACGACCTGCGAATGGGCGCGGGAAGCCTTGGGACCGATGCGCTGGCGGACGACCTGATCGAAGAGGAACTTCGAGTAGCCATAAACGTTGAGCGGCGCCTCGTGCGCGCGCGACTCCTGGAAGATGCGACCGCCGCCATACACCGAAGCGCTGGAGGCATAGAGGTAGGGGACGTCGTGATCGAGGCAAAAATCCAGCAGGGTTAGCGAATAGCGGTAGTTGTTGACCATCATGTAATGGCCATTGGTTTCCATGGTGTCCGAGCAGGCGCCTTCATGGAAGATCGCCTCGACCGCGCCGTCGAAATGGCCGCCGTGCACCAGGTCGAGGAACTCGTGCTTGTCGAGGTAATCGGCAATTTCGCAGTCGACCAGGTTCTTGAACTTGTCGGCCTTGGTGAGATTGTCGACGGCCACGATGTTCTCGATGCCGCGCGCGTTGAGCGCCTTGACGATGTTGGCGCCGATGAAGCCGCAAGCGCCGGTGACGATGTAGTACATGCTCATGTCTTCTATCAATCCTCTTTCAGTTCAGCGAGCGAACAGGTCGCCGTGCCCAGCTTGCCGACCACGACGCTGGCGGCGCGATTGGACCAGCGCATCGCCTCGGCCAGGGTCTGGCCGCTCGCCAGCATCACCGCCAGCGTGGCAATCACGGTATCGCCGGCACCGCTGACATCATAAACCTCCCGCGCCTGTGCCGCTTCGTGGGTCACGCCGGCATCGGTGAACAGGCTCATGCCATCTTCCGAACGAGTCAGCAGCAAAGCATTCAGCCCCAGTTCGGCACGCAGGCGATCGACACGCGCTTGCAGATCGGCCTCGCTGCTCCAGCGCCCCACCACTTCGCGCAATTCGGCCCGGTTCGGCGTGATGATGCTGGCACCGGCGTATCGGGCGTAATCGTCGCCTTTCGGGTCGACCAGCACGGGCTTGCCCTGTTCCCGCGCCAGGCGGATCATCTCGGCGATGTGGGCGAGCCCGCCCTTGCCATAGTCCGACAGGATCACCACGTCGCACCCCGCCAGGCGCTGGCGGAATTCGCTCAGCTTGGCTTGCAGCACCTCGTGCGTCGGCGCATTCTCGAAATCGATGCGCAGCAGTTGCTGCTGGCGGCCGATGACACGCAGCTTGACGGTGGTGTTCAACTGAGCGTCTTCGTACAGGCTGGCGTCGATGGCGGATTCCGCCAGCAGGCGCGCCAGCGACTGGCCGGCTTCGTCCCTGCCCACCACCGACAGCAGTGCCGCCTGGGCGCCCAGCGCCACGATATTGCGGGCCACGTTTGCGGCGCCCCCCGGCCGGTCCTCGCGCTTCTCGACCTTGACCACCGGCACCGGCGCCTCGGGAGAAATGCGCGACACCTCGCCGAACCAGTAACGGTCGAGCATGACATCACCGACAATGAGGACGCGGGCCTGGCTGGTAGCGGGTAGTTTCATGATTCGCGGGCGCGCCTTGCCGGCCAGGCAGGACGCTGAAAAAAGACTCTAGGGAGACAGATCGAATTCTTCGGTGCGGCGCGGCGGGAAGGTTTCCCAGCCGCCGCAAGCCGGACAGCGCCAGTGGAACTGCCGCGCCTTGAAACCGCAATCGTCGCAACGGTAGCGCGCCACCCGGCGCGTGTGGTTGTGGATCAGGTTCTTCACCAGTTCGAGATCGGCGCGCTTGTCAGTCGGCGCCAGAAGTATTTGCGCTTCCAGCAACTTGTCGAGGCCCAGCAAAGTGGGGTTGCGCCGCAATTCGCCGCGCACGCAGGCATAGGCAGCTTCGACGCCGCGCGCCGCCAGTTCGGCCTGGAACACCGTGTCGAGCAGGTCCAGCGAGGGATGGCGCTCCAGATAGCCGCGCAACAGATCGGCTCCGGCGGTTTCGCGGCCCAACTCGCGATAGGCAGCCAACATCTTTTCCGCCGCCAGGGCCAGAAAGACCGGGTTCTGCTGCTCGATACCCTGCCAGGTCGTCAATGCGGCGTTCAAGCCGTCTGCGCCGGCATTGGTTTTGGTTTCCAGTTCGCCCAGCATCAGGGTCGCCCGCACGCATTTGCGATTGGCCGCGAGGGCGGCATCGAGCCGCTGGCGCGCACTGTCGAAGCGGCCATTCAACAGGTCGGTGGCGGCCAGTTCGCAATTGAACTCGGCGATGGCCTTCAGCCACATGTGCTCGGCATGCCCCGGCATGGCTTGGGCAATGGCGATCGCCTTGGCCCATTCCTTCTCCTGCTGATAGATTTCCAGCAGGTTACGCAGTGCCTCCTCGTCACGCGAGGTGCCGCGCAGCTTGGCGAAAATTTCCTCGGCGCGGTCCAGCAGGCCGGCTTTCAGATAGTCCTGGCCCAGTTCGGCAAGGGCGTGCAGACGCTGTTCACCGGTCAATTGGCTTTGCGAGGCATCGCGGTCGATCAGGTGCTTGTGGACCCGGATGGCGCGGTCGGTTTCGCCGCGCCTGCGGAACAGGCTGCCAAGGGCGAAATGCAATTCGATGGTTTCCGGATCGATCTTGGCGGCTTCGAGGAATGCCTCGATCGCCTTGTCGGGCTGTTCGTTGAGCAGAAAATTGAGCCCGGTGAAATAGGAGCGGGGCAAGGCCCGCGATTCGCTCAGCAACTGCTTGATGTCGATGCGCGCCGCCAGCCAGCCCATCACGAAGAAGACGGGCAGCGCCAACAACCACCACAGCTCGATTTCCACGCTCAGATACCTGTCGTCGGCAGATCCAGCCGGCGGCTGGCCGGTTCAGCGTCCGCCGACCACTCGCGGTCGTCCAGTTGCCGCTTCAGCGCGCCGATGCTGCGCCGCTGGCGGACCAGTTGCGGCAACAAGGCGAGCAGGCCCAGCACCACCCCGACTGCCAGTGCACCCAGCAGGGCCAATGACAAAGGTGTTTGCCAGCTGGCATCGAAGAAGAAGCGCAGTTCGACATCGCTGCTGTTCTTGATGGCCAAGCCCAGCAGGACGATGAAGAGGATGCCACGCAGGACCCAGATGAGCACGTTCACGAAACAGGCCCTTGGTTCAAATTGCGGTCATGCGGCGATCTGGTCGACCCGCTCGCGCAACTCCTTGCCGGCCTTGAAGTGCGGCACGTACTTGGCCGGCACCTGCACCTTTTCGCCCGATTTCGGGTTGCGGCCGGTGCGCGGCGGCCGATAATTCAGCGAGAAGCTGCCGAAGCCGCGAATCTCGATGCGATCACCCTTGGTCAGGGCCTCGGTCATCGCATCGAGGATCATTTTCACGGACAGATCGGCATCTTTCGCCACCAGCTGCGGAAAGCGCTCCGCCAGACGAGCAATCAACTCGGACTTGGTCATGATCGGAACCTTGTATTTAGCTGAGCGCTCCTGATTATTGCTGGTTCAACTTGGCCTTCAACAGGGCGCCCAGGTTGGTGGTCCCCGTCGCGGCAGCGGAAGAGTCCGTCGCCAGCTTCTGCATCGCCTCGCTTTGCTCGGCCTGATCCTTGGCCTTGACCGAAAGATTGATCGAACGCGACTTGCGGTCGACGTTGATGATCATCGTCTCGATGGTCTCGCCTACCTTCAGATGCTGGCTGAGATCCTCGATGCGGTCGCGCGAAAACTCGGAAACGCGCAGGTAACCTTCGATATCGCCGCCCAGGTCGATCACCGCACCGCGCTGATCGACGCTCTTGACCGTGCCGCTGATCAGGCCGTTCTTGTCGTGGGTGGCGATGAAGCTGGTGAAGGGGTCGCCATCAAGCTGCTTGACGCCAAGGGAGATGCGCTCTTTCTCGACATCGATGGCCAGCACCACCGCCTCGACTTCGTCGCCCTTCTTGTAGTTCTGCTTGGCTTCCTCGCCGGTGGTCGACCAGGACAGGTCGGAC
>CAYYHO010000198.1:0-3921 GCA_964471725.1 uncultured Methyloversatilis sp.
GGTGAATATGGCCGCTTTCAGGGCGCGCGGATTCAGGGCGTAGCAATCCTCCAGCGCACGGCCGCTATGGCGGCAGGCGCTGCCGACGGCGCGTCCCTCGGCTTCGCGGGCGGCGGCGATCTTGGCCGGGTCCTCGATGCCTAGTTGCTCGCAGCCGGCGAGCAGGAGGCCGATAACCGGCAGGAACAGGGAGAGGCGCACGGCTTTATGCATGGGAGGGTGGCAGACGCTGGTTATGCTGTCCGCAGTCTACGGCAAAGCGCCGCGTTTCTTGATGCCTATTCGGCGCGGATCATGGCCTTCTGCATGCCGCGTGGCTTTGCGACAACCTGCAGGGTGGGCAAAGCCGCTTGTGGGAGTAAACTGGCCGTCCGCTTTTCAAGAGTCCAGTCCCATGAACCGAACCGCTGCCACCTTGATTACCGTCCTGCTTTCAGCTTTTGTTGCAACAGCCTGGGCTGCGCCCGACCTCCAGCCGGCCGCCTCGACGCGGACTGCGAAGCCGGCCAAGAGTGCCCCCGCGCCGCAGCCCCTCCAGGAGATCGTTCTGCGCCACGGCCTGTCCGGCACGCCGCTGGATGCGCTGGCGACCCTGGCGCTGCAGTTCAACGACCAGGAAGCGAAGCGCAAGACGGGCGGCGGACGCATCGGTCTGGAGGATGTCCAGGGTATCGGCGACCAGTCGCGCTTGCCGCAGCTCGCCCTCTTCGACCAGGACGATGCACTGACGATGTTCGGCACGCGGCCGCGCTTCCGGCCGCTGCATCAGGTGATGGAGGCGGGCCGCGAACGCTTCGACGCAAAGTTCTTCTACCCGCAGATGATCGATGCCGTGGATGACCTCGCCGGCAAGATGCAGGCCCTGCCCCTGGCGCTGTCATTGCCGGTGCTGTTCTACAACAAGGAAGCCTTCGTCAAGGCGAAGCTCGATCCGGAGGCGCCGCCGAAAACCTGGTGGGAGATCCAGGAAGCCGCCGGAGCGCTGCGCGAGGCCGGCTTCAAGTGCCCGCTCACCAGTTCGCGTTTTGCCTGGATTCACCTGGAAAACGTCGCGGCGCAGCATGGCGAGCCGCTGGTGGTGAAGAACGGCAAGCACGACCAGCTGGCGCTCAACAACATGGTCAACGTCAAGCACATCGCCTTGCTGACCAGCTGGCAGAAGAGCTTCTATTTCATCTACTCCGGCCCTGGCCGCGAGGGCGATGAGCGCTTTGCCCAGGGCGAATGCGCCATGCTGACGGGAGAATCGTCGCTCTACGCCCAGTTGGCGAAAAATCCCCGTTTCGCTTTCGGCATCGCCGAACTGCCGCATTACGACGACGTGTATGGGGTGCGCTCGGCCAACGTGTTGCCCGATGGCGCCGCCTTGTGGGTGCTGGCGGCCGACAACAAGGCCGAGCAGCAGGTGATTGCCCGCTTCATCGGCTTCCTGCTGAAGCCGGAGAACCAGCGCGCGTGGGTGCGCGCCACCGGCTTCCTGCCGATGTCGTCCGCCGCCGCGCAGGCCTTGCGCGAGTCGGGCGCCAACCCCGTGCTGATCGGCAAGGCCGAGCGCCGCCTGTCGATGGTCAAGCGCGACTCGGCCCGCACGCGCAACGGTTTCGGCAAGAGCCGCATCCGCAACATCCTCAACGAGGAAATCGAATTCGTCTGGGGCAACCAGAAGCCGGCCAAGGAGGCGCTCGACACCGCCGTGCTGCGCGCCGGCCAGGTGCTTGCCCAGCCGCTTGCACCACGGCGCTGATGCTTTATCCGCGCATCATCGCCCATCGCTGCGGCGGGGCGCTGGCGCCGGAGAACTCGCTGGCCGGGCTGGCCATTGCGGCGCGCATCGGTTGCCGGGCGGTCGAGTTCGACGTGATGCTGAGCGCCGACGGCGTGCCGATTCTCATCCACGACGAAACGCTCGAGCGCACCACCACCGGCACGGGGCGCGTGGCCGAGCTGACGCTGGCGGAGATTCTCCGCTGCGACGCCGGCGGGCCGCACCATGCCGCCTTTGCCGTCTCGCCAGCGCCGACTTTTGCAGCAGCGCTGGCGCTGTGCGCGCAACTGGGATTGTGGGCGAACATCGAACTCAAGCCGGCTGCCGGCCACGCGGTCGCCACCGGCGAGACGGCGGGCCGCTACCTGCAACAACACTGGAACGGCGTTGGCGTGGTGTCCAGCTTTTCAGAACCGGCGGCGCTGGCGCTGCGGCGCGTGCTGCCGCAATGCCCGCAGGCGCTGCTGGTGGAGAATCTGCCGGAAGACTGGCCGGCGCAAATGGCGCGCCGTGGCGCGCGCGCCGTACACCTCGACGGCACGCAGCTGACGCCGCAGCAGGCGCGCGCGCTCAATGATGCCGGCGTGACCTGGGCGGCCTACACGGTGAATGAGCGCGCCGCCGCGCAGCGCCTGTTCGAACTCGGCGCGGCGGCGCTGTTCACCGACCGGCCCGACCTGTGGCTGCCGGAAGAGATGTAACGGCCGCAACAATTGCTTGCATCTGGCCTGTCGCCCGATTTCCACTCCTTGCGTTAGTCTGTGCATGGGGATGTCCCATGCCATTCGGATTCGGAGAGAACAATGAAAAAGATCGCACTCGTTGCCGGCCTTGCCCTGCTCACCAGCTTTGCCGTCCAGGCGCAAAGCGCCGATCCCGCTGCCACGCCGCGCTTCGATCAGCGCCAGATCAACCAGGAACAGCGCATCGACCAGGGCGTCCAGTCCGGCCAGTTGACGCCGCGCGAAGCGGCCCGTCTCGACCGCGGCCAGGACCATGTGCAGCGCGTCGAGGATCGCGCCAAGGCCGATGGCGCGGTGACCCAGCAGGAGCGGGCGCGCATGCAGCAGGCGCAGAACGTGCAAAGCCGCCACATCGCGCGTGAAAAGCATGACCGCCAGCGCGACCTGAACCACGACGGCCGCAGGGATCGTCCGGCTCGGCGCAACTGAGTGAGCGCAACCAAGCGCAAAGAGTCAAAAATACCGTGACGGCGTCTGTTGCCCGCTGAAATAATTCTGCTAGAATCCGCGTCCTCAGTTTTGCTGAGGCCGACGCGGAGTGGTAGTTCAGTTGGTTAGAATACCGGCCTGTCACGCCGGGGGTCGCGGGTTCGAGTCCCGTCCACTCCGCCAATAACATCCTCGAGCAGGGTGCCTGGGCAATCAGGCACCCTGTTTCGTTTGGCGCTTTGGCACATCATCGGAGTATAGGCATGACCACGATTACCCTGCCCGACGGCAGTCAACGCAACTTCCCCGCGCCGCCGACCGTGGCCGAGGTGGCGGCGTCGATCGGCGCCGGCCTCGCCAAGGCGGCGCTGGCCGGCAAGCTCATTGGGGAAGAGGGTGGTCGACTGGTCGATACCTCCCATCGCATCGAAAACGATGCCGCGCTGGCCATCATCACCGACAAGGATCCCGCCGGCCTGGAAATCATCCGCCATTCGACCGCGCACCTGCTGGCCTATGCCGTCAAGGAACTGTTCCCCGAGGCGCAAGTCACCATCGGCCCGGTGATCGAGAATGGCTTCTACTATGACTTCGCCTACCAGCGCCCGTTCACGCCGGAGGACCTGGCGGCGATCGAGAAGCGCATGGGCGAACTGGCGAAGAAGGATTTCCCCGTCACGCGCGAAGAAGTGCCGCGCGACCAGGCAGTGGCGTTCTTCAAGTCGATCGGCGAGCATTACAAGGCCGAACTGATCGCCGCGATCCCCGCCGGCGAGGTTGTCTCGCTGTATCGCGAAGGCGATTTCGTCGACCTGTGCCGCGGCCCCCACGTGCCGTCCACTGGCAAGCTCAGGCATTTCAAGCTGATGAAGGTGGCGGGCGCCTACTGGCGCGGCGACGCCAGCAACGAACAGTTGCAGCGCATCTACGGCACGGCCTGGGCGAAGAAGGAAGAACTCGACGCCTACCTGCACATGCTCGAAG
>CAYYHO010000199.1:0-3894 GCA_964471725.1 uncultured Methyloversatilis sp.
GCGTTGTCGAGGCTACCCCCCAGGGCCAGGCCCTGGGCACGCATGGCTTCGACATCATGGGTGAAGCCGAAGGTGCGGGCACGGGAAATTTCCCGGATGTACGACTGGTCGGCAAAATCCAGGACCACCCGCATGCCGGAACGATCCACGGCCGGGTGGTTGAACACGATCGAGAATTCGAGGCGAAAGCCGTCGTAGGGTTCCAGGCGCGCCCATTTGTCGCCGTCCCGGACTTCTACGGCCTTCTTCACCCGCAAGAAGCGCTTCGCCACATCCTGTTCGACGATGCCGGCCGATTGCAGCAGAAACACGAAAGGCGCCGCCGAACCGTCCATGATCGGGATTTCCTCGGCGTCGACATCGATGTACAGGTTGTCGATGCCCAGTCCGGCCAGCGCCGACATGAGGTGCTCGACGGTACCCAGCTTGGCGCCGTCCTGTTCGAGGCACGAGGCCATGCGGGTATCGCCCACCGCATACGGGTCGGCCTTGAGGACGACCGGCGGGGAGAGGTCGACACGGGTGAACACGATGCCGGTTCCCGCAGCGGCCGGGCGCAGCACGAGCGTCACCTTCTTGCCGGAATGCAGACCGACGCCGGTGGCGCGAACGGAAGACTTGAGCGTGCGTTGCTTGAGCATGGACTCAGTTAAGTGGAATTCAACGGCGGGGATTTTACCCCGGAGCCTGTGTCATGCTTCTGTAAACAGGATGGAAAAAATAACTGCAGGGGCGGGATAGCAACAAATCGGCGTGCCTTGGCACGCCGATCCATACCGAGCCGATTCAACGGATTCGTTTCATTCCTTCTTCAGCGGACAGGTATTCATGCCGAGCAGCGGATAGACCGGGCAGAAGCCGACCAGGCCGGTTCCCAGGGGGACCACGCCGATCCAGGCCCAAACCGGGCCGCCCATGATGGCCCAGCCGATCAGGCCGAGGCCGGCGACGATGCGCAGGGTGCGGTCGATGCCGCCAACATTCAGTTTCATGGTGTTCTCCTTGGGGTTGTGAGGTGACCTGTGCATTGGAGCATGGCGGACGCATCTGGTTCAGTAACCAATGTCACATTGGTCACATTGGCCTGCGCCCCTGCCGTCCCCTTCAACGCGGAGTTCCGGCCATTGCCGTCCCGCCAGCGCCGACTTTGTTGGCCCCCCGCGCTCGCCGCATACAACAACGGCGCGGCTCGCTGCCCCCCACAGGGGGGAAGTCGGCTTGGGACGGCCCGGCGCCGACTTATCAACTGGCCGCTTTACGCAGGCCCGCAGGATCGAGGATTTCGATCTGCTCGCGGCCCAGTTGCACCAGCCCCTGGTCGGCAAAGCCCTTGAGCAGCCGGCTGACGATTTCGCGCACGCTGCCCAGTTCGCCGGCCAGCTGCTGATGCGTGACACGCAGGTGGCGGCCCTTGCCCAGCAGCAGGTTGGCCAGCCTTTGGTCCAGCTTGCGAAAGGCAACTTCCTCGACCAGCTGCATCAGCTCGGCGATCCGCTCGGCGAACAAGTGAAAGACGAAGTCGCGGAAAACCGGCTGGGCCAGCAATTCATCGAACAGCGCCCGCGGCAGGAGCACCAGCGTGGTATCGCTCTCGGCAAGGCCACGGGCGTTGTAGTCGGCATGGCCGAGCAGGCAGCTCGAAGTGATGATGCAGCTTTCCCCGGGCAGCACCCGATAGAGCGGCAGTTCGCGCCCGTTGGCGGCCAGCTTGACGACGCGAATGGCGCCGCTCAGCACCAGTGGAAAACCCTGACAGGGCTGTTGCTCGTCGAACAGCAGCGCGCCCGCAGGCGCTTCCATCGGGCGCATTTCGGATTCCAGGCGCTTCTGCACGGGCTGCGGCAGATGCGCCAGCACCGGATAAAGGCTGCCCAGGGTCATGTCACGTCTCCCGCCCACAGGGCGCCAGCTTATGCATCGGCCAGCTCCGCCAGCACCGGGGCATGATCGGAGGGCCGCTCCAGCCGCCGCGGCGCTTTGTCGATGGTGCAGGTTCGGCAGCGCCCTGCCAGTTCCGGTGACAGGAGGATATGATCGATGCGCAAGCCATGGTTGCGGCGAAAGCCCATCATGCGATAGTCCCACCAGGAAAAGCTCTTTTCAGGCTGCTCGAACAGGCGGAAGGCATCGGCCAGACCCAGGCCGAGCAGGTCGCGGAAGGCGGCCCGCTCCGGCTCGCTGCAGAGGATCTGCCCCTGCCAGGCGACCGGATCATGCACGTCGCGGTCTTCCGGCGCGATGTTGAAATCGCCCAGCAGCGCCAGTTGCGGGTGGCGCTGGAGTTCCACGCGCAGCCAGCGCGACAGCGCCGCCAGCCACTTCAGCTTGTATTCGTATTTATCGGCGCCCACGGCCTGGCCGTTCGGCATGTAGGCGCACACCAGCCTGACCTGGCCGAGTGACGCGGCGATCAGCCGCTTTTGCGGGTCGTCGAAATCCGGCAGGTCGCGGCTTTCCCCGGTCAGCACGCCTTTCGCCAGGATGGCGACGCCGTTGTAGGTTTTTTGCCCGTTATGGAGAGTCTGGTAACCGGCTTCGGCAAGCGCGTCGAACGGGAACCCCTGGTCCTCCGTCTTCGTCTCCTGCAGGCACAGGGCATCGGGCTGCGCGGCGGCGAGCCAGTCGAGCACCTGGGGCAGCCTGACCTTGAGCGAATTGACGTTCCAGGTGGCGAGTTTCATCTAGGGTCAATCCCTGAAAAGAAAAAATGGCGGGCCGGGTATGATACGAAATGCCAAACGAAATATGGAACCCGCCTTGACCAGCCCAGCCAACGACCGCCGCCAGTTCTGGCGCACCCACTTCCAGTCATCCGTGCAACTCACCGCCAACGGACGGGTGACGGAAGCCGCGCTGCGCGACATATCGCTCAACGGGGTGCTCATCGAAGCGCCGGCCGCATGGACGGGCCGGCTGAACGATCCCTGCCGGTTGCAGCTGAATCTTGGCACGGATACGATCATCGGCATGGAGGCCAGCATCGCCCATATTGAAGGCTGCCAAATCGGGCTGCGCTGCGAAGAAATGGATCTGGACAGCATCACCCACCTGCGCCGGCTGGTCGAACTGAATTCGGGCGACCCGGCTTTGCTCGACCGCGAACTGGCGACCTTGCTGCGCAAGGCGGATTACTGAGCGCCCTCTTTCGGATAGCCGGCCACGTCGAGCAGACGCTGCCACCCGGTCAAGAGCCAGCCTTTGTAGATTCTGCTGCCGACCTGCAGGACCGGCACCTCCGTCGCGCCTCCTGAAACTTCCTTCAGGGCATCGATATCTTCCTGGGTAGCCACCAGTCTCTCGGCGAAGGGGATGCCGCGCTGCTTGAGGTAATCCAGGCCGTCACTGCAACTGCGCCCGCAATTTTCGCTGGCATACACGGTGACGGGATGATTCGACATGGCCTGGCGCAGCGCGTAGGAAACCTGCTTATCGGCGACCGGCGCAGCCGTCTGGCGCTCCTGCACCTTGTAGCCGGGCCCGACCGGCGGCCGATCGCCGTAATAAACCTTGCCGTCCTTGTCGACCCATTTGTAGATGCCCTGTGCGTACACCAGGCCTCCGCACAGCAGGCTCAGAAACAACACAGCCGTCTTGACAAGTTCCGCGCTTCGCATGGAAATCCCCCATCAGGTAGTGGCGACCATCCCATTATGGCGCAACAATGCTTCGGGGTTCGGTTCCCGGCCACGAAAGGCGAGAAACGACTCCAGTGCCGGGCGCGAACCGCCCACCGAGAGAATCTCCTGCCAGAAGCGCTTGCCGGTGGCGGCGTCGAGCACCGTGCCCGCCTGCGGAGCCGCTTCCTCGAAGGCGGCATAGGCATCGGCGGACAGCACTTCAGCCCATTTGTAGCTGTAATAACCTGCCGCATAGCCGCCGCCGAAGATGTGCGCG
>CAYYHO010000200.1:0-3891 GCA_964471725.1 uncultured Methyloversatilis sp.
GGGTTTTTTTCGGCTATTTATCAAGCAGCGAGTTTGCTATCGATAGCCATCAACCTCTGGCAACCCCCTTCATGGAGCACAGCTTGTTAAACGGTTGTTAATCGTTAATTAACTGTTTATACTTTCCCGCATGATTAAGTCGTTCAGGCACAAAGGAATCGAGGCATTCTTCGAAACCGGAAGTACGGCCGGCATTCAAGCGAAGCACGCCGACAAGCTCAGAAAGCAGTTGTCAGCATTGGATCAGGCCAAGAGTCCGGAAGACATGAGCGCTCCCGGATGGGGCTTGCACCCATTGCACAACAAGGGGAAGTTGAAGCTGAAAGGGCATTTTGGCATCACTGTCAGCGGAAACTGGCGACTCACCTTCACTTTCGACGGGGAAGATGCCATCCTCGTCGACTACACGGATTATCACTAGGAGCAGCGCATCATGAGCAGAATGCACAACCCTGCGCACCCAGGCGAGGTGCTGAAAGAATGGATTCCGGAAGGCATGACGGTGACCGCCGCCGCCGACCAGCTTGGCATTTCCCGAGTCATGCTCTCAAAGATTCTCAACATGAAGGCCGGCGTTAGCGCCGATATGGCCTTGCGCCTCGCCGCATGGCTTGGTACCAGCGCGGAAATGTGGATTGGAATGCAGTCCGCCTGGGACTTGTGGCAGGCGGAACACAGCAGTCGCCGGCTTGAAGTGAAACCTTTGCGGCTGGCCGCATAAAGAGCGTTCTCAACAGGAATACGGGGGTCAGACCACGTTTTCGGGTTTACCGCGCAGCAGGAAAGTCGGCGCTGGCGGGACGGCGCCAGCGGAACCTTGCGCCGACTGGCCAGCTTGCCTCACGAAACCATAACATCTATCATGCGCATAATAAGGCAACATGGATGGCAAACATGAATCAGACCACATTACCCGCGGCACCCGCACGCAAGGCGACCAACATCACCTTGTCAGCCGACGTTCTAGCGGAGGCAAAGGCTTTGGGGATCAATATCTCGAAGAGTTGCGATGATTTCCTGCGCAACCTGGTCGCGCAGGAACGCGCCAGCCGCTGGCGCAGCGATTACGCCGAATTCATCGAGCGCTACAACCAGGTGCTTGCCGAGGAAGGGCTGCCGCTGGATCGGTGGCGGACGTTCTGATGGCCCAGTTCGATGTCTATACCAATGGCAGTTTCGGCGCCGAGGCAACCCCCTTTCTCCTCGACATCCAGTCGGACCTGCTCGCCGACCTGGATACGCGTCTCGTCATCCCCCTGCGCCGGCGGGACCGGTTTCCGGTCAAGGTCTTGCCGAACCGCCTGACGCCCGTATTGACGATTCGGGGTATCGAATGCGTGCTCGAAACCCCGAAAATGGCGGCGGTGCCGGCACGCATGTTGCAATCGGTACAGGTCAGGCTGACGGACCGCCGGGCAGAAATCACCGGCGCCATCGATTTTCTGGTGCAGGGTTACTAGCGCATGGGACGAAGCCCGCGCTACAGATTGACCGGCTGCGGCCGTTAAGACGAGGACGGAAGGACACCGCACATGGCAAGCATCTCAACTCCCGGCCTCGGCTCCGGACTCGACATCAACGGCATCATCAGCCAGTTGATGACGCTCGAGCGCAAGCCCCTGACCGCGCTGGCCACCAGGGAGGCCAGCTTCCAGGCGAAGCTGTCGGCCTTCGGCTCGCTGAAGGGCGCCCTGTCCACGCTGCAGGCGTCCATCACCTCGCTCAAGAGCGCCGGCACCTTCACCGGCATGTCGGCTTCGGCGTCCGACAGCAGCGTGCTGACCGCCACGGCGACCAGCACGGCGGCCGCCGGCAGCTACAGCATCAGTGTCACCCAGTTGGCCAAATTCCACGCGGTGCGCAGCGACGCGGACTTCGCCGCGACCACGGCTACCTTCAACACCGGCACGCTCTCGATCAAGATCGGCAGCGGCGCCGCCGTACCCATCGTCATCAACGCCACGAACAACACGCTGGCCGGCATGCGCGATGCCCTCAACGCGGCCGGCGCGGGCGTGACCGCGACCATCATCAAAGCCGATGTCTTCGACGACAATGGTCAGGTCATCGGCACGACCAACCGGCTGGTGCTCAGTTCAAAGACCAGCGGTTCGGCCGGCGCCATCACGGTGTCTGCCGATGACGCCGGCAGCGGCGGCGCCCATGCGCTGACCACGCTCGCCACAGCCAACTTGGTCACGACGCAGACCGCGGACGACGCGAAGCTGAGCATCAACGGCATCGAAATCACGCGCGCGTCGAACACTGTCAGCGACGCCATCGAAGGCCTCACCTTGAGCCTGCTCAAGGGCACGGTGGCCAGCCCCGGCAACGCGACCGTCACCGTGGCAAAAAATACCGGCGCCGTCACCACCGCCATCAACAGCTTCATCAAGGCCTACAACGACGCCATCGGCCAGATCCGCAGCATGACGGCCTACGATGCCGCCAACAAGAAGGCTTCGGTGCTCACCGGCGACAGCACGGCACGCTCGATCCAGTCGCAGCTCGGCAGCCTGGTGCAGGCCAGCGTCGGCGGGCTGACGGGCGGCATCGCGCGCTTGTCCGACATCGGCATCGGCATCCAGAGCGACGGCACGCTCAAGCTCGACGGCAGCAAGCTTGCCGCCGCGCTGGCCGACCCCGACAAAGACGTCGCGGCACTGTTCTCCCAGACAACGAGCGGCAACCAGGGCATCGCGGTGCGCTTCGGCACGCTGCTCGAAAGCATCGTCGGCGCGAGCGGGCTGATCGCCAGCCGCACCGACGGCATCAACGCCTCCATCAAGGATCTCGGCAAGCGTGCCGAGACGCTGAACCTGCGGCTGGTCTCGATCGAGCGACGCTACCGCGCGCAGTTCTCGGCCCTCGATTCCCTGATCGCCAGCATGAACCAGACCAGCACCTATCTGTCCCAGCAACTGGCCAACCTGCCGGGCGCCGCCAACAGCAACAATTGATGCGGATCCGAACCGCCGCTGACCATCCAAGGATGTGACCATGTTTAGCTCAATGAACAATCCCTCCGCCGCATACGCGAAAGTCGGCGTCGAAACCGGCGTAGCCGCCGCCAGCCCGCATCAGCTGATCCTCATGCTCTTCGACGGCGCCCTGCTGGCGCTGGCCACGGCCAGCCACGCCATCCAGCAGGGGCAGATCGCCGAGCGCGGCCAGGCCATTTCCAAGGCCATCGACATCATCTCGAACGGCCTCAAGGTCAGCCTCAGCGCCGACGACACCTCGGGTCTCGCCGAGAAGCTCGCAGCCCTCTATGACTACATGGCGAGCCGGCTGCTGACTGCCAACCTGAAATCCGACAAGAAGATCATCGTGGAAGTTTCCGGCCTGCTCCGCGAACTGCGCGGCGCGTGGGAGGAAATAGCCCGCGATCCGGCCGTTGTTTCCCCCGGCAGAAAGGTCGCGTGATCGCTACCATGCTGCTGATGCCTGCCCAGATCGAGATCTACGAACAGATGTGCGCCCTGTCCACCCGCATGGTGGACGCCGCCCGCGCCAACGACTGGGAACGGCTGATCGATCTGGAGCGTTCGGTCGCCAGCCTGCGCGACACGCTGGTCAGGGATGCCGATACCGCCACGATCGACCCGCAGGACGCGGAAAAGCGCCGCGCCCTGATCCAGCGCATCCTCAAGGACGATGCCGAAGTCCGCCTCCATACCGAACCCTGGATGGAGCAGGTGCGGCGCTTCCTGAGCGGCAACGTGCGCAAGCAGCAGGTCGACCGGGCCTACGGCGCCGGCGGCTGAGATGAACTCCGGCAGCGATTGCGCCGGGCTGCCCAAAGAAAGCCATAAACCGGCATGGCTTTAATACCATCCGACGTCGGCATCCGCATGCGGATGCAGACCGAATCCAACCTGCTGCAGCCGA
>CAYYHO010000201.1:0-1097 GCA_964471725.1 uncultured Methyloversatilis sp.
GTAAGGACGGTATCGGCGTCGTGCGTCTATGCCCTGGTCGCGCTGGGCTACACGATGGTCTATGGCGTCATCCAGCTGATCAACTTCGCCCACGGCGAGGTGGTGATGATCGGCGGCATGGTGGCGCTCACCGTGATCACCACCCTGGTCGGCCTCGGCCTGCCGCTGCCGCCGATCATCCTCGTGCTGGCCGGCATCATCGCCGCGATTCCCATCTGCATGACGATCGGCTTCCTGCTGGAGCGCGCCGCCTACCGCCCGTTGCGCCACGCGCCGCGCCTGGCGCCCCTGATCACCGCCATCGGCATGTCGATGGTGCTGCAGCAGATCGCCCTGCTGATCTGGGGCCGCGACCCCAAGGCCTTCCCGCAGATCATGGACAACCCCAGCTTCGTCATCGGCGGCGCCACCATCACCGGCGTACAGATCGCCATCATCCTGATGTCGGTGGCGATCATGGCGCTGCTCACCTGGTTCGTCTATCGCACCCGCTTCGGCATCGCCATCCGCGCCACCGCGGAAAACGTGCGCGTCGCAGCCCTGATGGGCGTCGACGCCAATCGCACCATCGCCGCCACCTTCGTCATCGGCGCCGGGCTCGGCGCCATCGCCGGCGTCATGTACGGCACCTACTACGGCATCACCCACTACACGATGGGCTTCATGCTCGGCCTCAAGGCCTTCTCGGCGGCCGTGCTGGGCGGCATCGGCAACCTCGCCGGCGCCATGCTCGGCGGCATCCTGCTCGGGCTGGTCGAGGCGCTGGGCGCCGGCTACATCGGCGAATTCACCGACCTGTGCCGCTGGCCGCTCCTCGCCGGCGCACTGGCCGAGCGTTGCGCCAACGGCGGCCACGTGGTGCTGTTCGGCAGCAACTACCAGGATGTGTTCGCCTTCATGGTGCTGATCCTGGTGCTGGTGTTCCGGCCTTCCGGCCTCCTCGGCGAGCGCGTTTCTGAAAGAGCATGATGTCCCCCATCCCTCCCGACCTCCCTTCCCAGGGAAGGAAGGTGACTGCAGCTCGCTACGCTCGATTGTTTGGGGCGTCTCCGGATGACCGTCGGTGCGGATTGCGCCTGCGGCGCGTGGCGTCCCGG
>CAYYHO010000201.1:1163-2396 GCA_964471725.1 uncultured Methyloversatilis sp.
CATCGCCAACCTCGCGATCCTGTTCGTCTTCCTGTCGCTGGGCCTCAACATCGTCGTCGGCATGGCCGGCCTGCTCGACCTCGGCTACATCGCGTTCTTCGCCGTCGGCGCCTATGTCTATGCCCTGCTCGCCTCGCCGCACTTCGGCCTGCACCTGCCGTTCTGGATCATCCTGCCGCTGGGGGCCCTGTTCGCCGGCATTGCCGGCGCCATACTGGGGGCGCCGACTTTGCGCCTGCGCGGCGACTATCTCGCCATCGTCACGCTCGGCTTCGGCGAGATCGTGCGCATCTTCATGAACAACCTGTCGCAGCCCTTCAACATCACCAACGGCCCCAAGGGCATCACGCGCATCGACGGGCTGAACATCGCCGGCATGGATTTCACCAGTACCCATACCCTGCTTGGCATCCCGTTCACGGGGCCGGCCAAGTATTACTACGTGCTGCTGATCCTGCTGCTGCTGGTCATCGTCGTCAACCTGCGCCTGCAAAAATCGCGCATCGGCCGCGCCTGGGTCGCCATCCGCGAGGACGAGATCGCCGCCAAGGCCGCCGGCATCAACACGCGCAACATGAAGCTGCTGGCCTTCGCCATGGGCGCCACCTTCGGCGGCATTGCCGGCGGCATGTTCTCCGCCATGCAGGGCTTCGTCAGTCCGGAGAGCTTCATCCTCCACGAGTCGATCCTGGTGCTGGCGATGGTGGTGCTGGGCGGCATGGGCAACGTCTGGGGCGTGATTGCCGGCGCCACTTTGCTCTCCTTCGTGCCCGAGTTCCTGCGCTACACCGTCGAACCGGTGCAGCGGATGCTGTTCGGCGAATTGCTGATCGACCCCGAAGTGCTGCGCCTGCTGATCTTCGGCGGCGCGCTGGTGCTGACGATGCGTTTCCGCCCCGCCGGCCTGTGGCCCGAGTCGCGGCACAAACTCGAAATGAATGAAGTGAAATGAGCCGGGGCGCAGTTTTGCTGGAAGCGCGCGCCGTCGGCAAGCGCTTCGGGGGGGTGCAGGCCCTGAAGGACGTTTCGCTGACCATCCGCGAAAACGAGATCTACGGTTTGATCGGCCCCAACGGCGCCGGCAAGACCACCTTCTTCAACGTGCTGACGGGCCTGTACGCGCGCGACGGGGGCGAGGTGCTGTTTGCCGGCGCCCCGCTCGACCTGACGAGCCCGCATCTCGTCGCTGCAGCCGGCGTCGCCCGCACTTTCCAGAACATCCGCCTGTTCGGC
>CAYYHO010000201.1:2406-3890 GCA_964471725.1 uncultured Methyloversatilis sp.
ACATGACGGCGATCGAGAACGTCATGGTCGGCCGCCACGTGCGCACCCGAGCCGGCATGTTCGGCGCCATCCTGCGTTCGGCCGCGCAGCGCAGCGAAGAGGCGGCGATCCGCCGCCGCGCCGAGGAGCTGCTGCATTATGTCGGCATCCCGCAGCGCGCCCAGGACCTGGCGCACAACCTGTCCTACGGCGACCAGCGCCGGCTCGAAATCGCCCGCGCCCTGGCCACCGAACCGAAACTGCTCGCCCTCGACGAGCCGGCCGCCGGCATGAACGCCACCGAAACCCTCGCCCTGCGCCAGTTGATCGACGGCCTGCGCAACGACGGCCTGACGGTGCTGCTCATCGAGCATGACGTCAAGCTGGTGATGGGCCTCTGCGACCGCGTCGCCGTGCTCGATTACGGCGAAAAGATCGCCGAGGACGTCCCTGCCGTGGTGCAGAAGGATCCGAAGGTGATCGAGGCTTACCTGGGAGGCGGCGGTGACTGACAACGCTAAAACGGGAAGTTTCGCCCTGCTGCAGGCGGTCAACCTCGATGTGCATTACGGTGGCATTGCCGCGGTGCGTGGCATTTCTTTCGCCGTCGAGGAAGGGGAGCTCGTTTGCCTGATCGGCGCCAACGGCGCCGGCAAGACCTCGACGCTGAAGGCGATCGCGCGCATGATCCCGTCGCGCGGCGAAATCCGCTACGGCAAGTTGCGCCTCGACCAGTTGCCCAGCCATGACCTGATCCGCCATGGCCTCGCGCTGGTCCCCGAGGGACGCGGCATCTTCGCCCGCCTCACCGTGGAAGAAAACCTGACGATGGGCGCCTACCATCGCAATGACAAGGCCGAGATCGACCTCGACCTGCAGCGAGTTTTCGAGATGCTGCCGCGCCTCAAGGAGCGCGCCGCGCAAGTGGCCGGCACGCTGTCGGGCGGCGAGCAGCAGATGCTCGCCATCGGCCGCGCCCTGATGGGACGCCCGAAGCTGCTGCTGCTCGACGAACCCTCGATGGGCCTGGCCCCGCTGATGGTCGAAAAGGTGTTCGAAGTGGTGCGCTCGGTGGCCGCTCAGGGCGTGACCATCTTCCTGGTCGAGCAGAACGCCCGCCTCGCGCTGCAGACCTGCTCGCGCGGCTATGTGATGGAGAGCGGCCAGATCACCCTCGCCGACAGCGCGGACAACTTGCTCGCCGACCCGCGCGTGCGCGCTGCGTATCTGGGGGAATGAGCAGCGAGTAGGCGCCGTCCTGCCAGCGCCGACTTTTTAGCCTGCGCCGGGCCGCCGCGCTCGGCATCAGCCGCAAGAACCTCTGGGAAAAAATGCGCAAGCCGGACATCCCCTCCAACGCCAGGGAATCCGGCTGGGCCGGGTCAGCCTGCCGCCGCCATCGCCCACAGGGTGGCGCCGCTGACCAGACACCAGAGCAGCGGCAGCGGCCACAGCCAGAGCGTGCGGCGCGGCGCGGCGTGCAGCAGGATGGCAAGGGTGGCCAG
>CAYYHO010000202.1:0-3883 GCA_964471725.1 uncultured Methyloversatilis sp.
CGAAGTGATGCGCGATGCCTTCGATCCGCGCGTGGTGAGGAAATGAGTTTATTGAGCGTGCGCGACCTGACGGTAAGCATCGGCGCGGCGGCGGCGGTCGATGGCGTGTCGTTCACGATCGGCGCCGGCGAAACCTTCGCGCTGCTGGGCGAATCCGGCTGCGGCAAGTCGCTGACGGCGCTGGCCCTGATGCGCCTGCTGCCCGCGGCGGCGCGCATCGAACGCGGAAGCGTGAAGTTCGCCGGCGACGAACTGTGCGGCTTCACCGAAGCGCGGATGCGTGCGGTGCGCGGTGGCCGGATCGCCATGATCTTTCAGGAACCCGGCGCCAGCCTGAATCCGGTGATGACCGTCGGCGCGCAGATTGCCGAGGCGCTGCAGCTGCACGGCGGCGGCGCGCCGGCCGCCCGCATCGTCGAGCTGCTCGCCGCGGTGGGCATCCCCGACCCGGCGCGGCGCGCGAACGAATATCCATTCCAGATGTCGGGCGGCATGAAACAGCGGGCGATGACGGCGATGGCGCTGGCCGGCGCGCCCGACCTGCTGATCGCCGACGAGCCGACCACGGCCCTGGATGTGACCATCCAGGCCCAGGTGCTCGACCTGCTCGACGGCCTGCGGCGCGAGCGGCGCATGGCGATGCTGCTGATCAGCCACGATCTCGGCGTGGTGGCGCAGATGGCCGATCGCATCGGCGTGATGTACGCGGGAGAACTGGTCGAGGTGGCGCCCCGCGCGGCCTTTTTCGCCGCTCCCGGACACCCCTATGCGCGGCGCCTGTTCGCCGCGCTGCCGGATGCGGCGGGGCGGCCAACGCCGTTCGATCTTCACGCGGCGGACCGGCTGATGCCGTTCCGCCAGCGCCGACTTTTGACGATACCCGGCACGGTGCCGCCGCTCGGCGCCCTGCACGCCGGCTGCCGCTTCGCCGCGCGCTGCGGCGAGGCGCTACCCGTCTGTCAGACGACGCTGCCGCCCTGGCGCGAGCACGCTACCGGCCAGCAGGTGCGTTGCCACCTCGAGCACACCGCCAAGCCGGGACTCGAAACCGGCGCTGCCGTCGCATTGCCGGAGGTCGCAGGGGATGCCGATACGGTCCTGCTCGCGGCCAGCGACCTGAAGGTGCATTTCCCCATCCGGCGCGGCGTGTTGCAGCGCGTGGTCGGTCATGTCAGGGCCGTGGATGGGGTATCGCTGGACTTGCGCAGCGGCCGGACGCTGGCGCTGGTGGGCGAGTCGGGCTGCGGCAAGACGACGGTCGGCAAGGCCATCCTCGGTCTGCAGGCGCCGACGGCGGGCAGTGTGCACCTGAAGGGCAGATTACTGCAGGGGTTGGCGCCGGCGGCGATGCAGATGGTGTTCCAGGATCCCTTCGGTTCGCTCAATCCGCGCCTGCGGGTGGGCGACATCGTCGCCGAGGGATTGCGCGCACTGAAGCCGGACCTTGCCGCGTCGACGCGCCAGGACAGCGTGCGCGCGCTGCTCGAACAGGTCGGCCTGTCGGCCGACATGGCGGCGCGCTATCCGCACGAGTTTTCCGGCGGCCAGCGCCAGCGCATTGCGATTGCCCGCGCCCTGGCGGTACGGCCCCAGGTCCTGATCTGCGACGAACCCACCAGCGCGCTCGATGTTTCGGTGCAAGCGCAAATTCTCAATCTGCTGACCGACCTGCAGGCACAGCTCGGTTTGGCCTATCTGTTCATCACCCACAACATCTCGGTGGTCGACTACCTGGCGCAGGAAGTGGCGGTGATGTACCTCGGCCGCATCGTCGAGCATGGCACGGTGGCCGAGGTGTTGCACGGCGCCCGGCATCCCTACACGCAGGCGCTGCTGGCGGCGGTGCCGAAGATATGGGGTCATCAGGAATTCGTGCGGGTGGCCGGCGATCCGCCGTCTCCCGCCAAACCGCCGCCGGGTTGCCATTTTCATCCGCGCTGCCCGCGTGCGCAGCCCCGTTGTCGCACCGAATACCCGGCAGCGGTGGCGGCGACGGCAAGTCACCGCGTGAGCTGCTTCTTCCCGGCCTGACTACTTTTTCTGCCTGGGCTTGGCCGGTTGCTTTGGCGCGGGCGCGCCTTTCGTCTTCTTGTCCTTCGGTTCGGGTTTCTTCGCGAGCTTGCCTCTGGGCTTGACCGGTTTTTCGGGTGGCTGCTTGGGCAGCGCCCGCACGACCTGCTCGTCCTGGGTCTTGCTGCCCGGTTTCGGCACCAGCAGGTTCAAACCCGGGCCGACCTTGCTGCGCGGCGTGATGCCGTTGATCTGCTTGAGCCGCGCCAGGTCGATGCGGTGGCGGGCGGCAATCTTGTCCAGCGTCTCGCCGCGCTTCAGGGTGTGGGTCTCCCAGTGGGAAAGCGGCAGGTCCTGGGCAGTATGGCGTTCCAGGTTGATGTGGAAGGAGACGACTTTGTCGGCCGGCAGCACCAGCGGCCCGGCCTGGTGCCCGTTCATCACCGGCCGGTGATAGGCCGGGTTGAGCGAGACGAATTCCTCGATGCTCATCTCGGCCAGTCGCGCGGCGACGGCGACATCCATGCGTTCCGGCTTGAGGACTGTTTCGAAATAGGGCTGGTTGGGGATGGCGGCAAGATGAAAGCCATACAGCTCCGGCTGGGCGACGATATTTTTCAGTGCCTGCAGCTTGGGCACGTAGAAGCGTGTTTCGGCGGGCATCGTCAGGCTGGCGTAATCGGTCGGCAAGCCCCTGGCCTGGTTCTTGGCGATGGCGCGGGCGACGGCATTCTCCCCCCAGTTGTAGGAGGCCAGCGCCAGATGCCAGTCGCCGTGCATTTCGTAGATGGTCTGCAGGTAGTTGAGGGCCGCGTCGGTCGAGGCAATGATGTCGCGCCGCTCGTCGACCCACCAGTTCTGGTCGAGGTTGTAGTTTTTCCCGGTGGAGGGGATGAACTGCCAGATGCCCAGCGCCCGTGCGCTGGAGAGGGCGAGGGGGTTGAATGCGCTCTCGACCATCGGCAGCAGCGCCAGCTCGGTGGGCATGCCGCGCTTTTCCAGTTCCGTGACGATGTGATGCAGATAGCGCCTGCCGCGCTCGAAGATGCGCTTCAGCATGTCGGGACGATTGAGATACCAGGACTGGCGGTTGGCGACCAGCGGGCTGCGCAGATCGGCCATGCCGAAGCCGTTGCGCATGCGCTGCCAGAGGTCTTCCGGCGCCACGGTCAGGTCGATCGGCGGCGGCAGCGGCGCGAGTTCCTCGATCACCTCGACGGGCAGCGGTGCAGTAATGGTTTGCTCCACCCGATGCTCGATCGAAACAGGGGAAGGTGCATCGTTACTGGCGGCATTGCCGGCAACAAAGCTGCCCAGCAGGCAGAACAGCAGCAGTCGAGTATTGGTGAGAAAATGCATGGGTGAACCGGCCGCGCAGGAGCCGTGCAGTGTATGCGACTTGGTCCGTGAATACCAGCCGGCAGTGCCATTGCCACACGCCGTCATCATTATTATTGATGGGCTGGCTGCGGAAAACCACAATGGCGACCCGAGCGGGCGCTTCGGATAATTGCCCGGCACCTGTTTTATCCGATCAATAACGAGGAGGATATGCAAATGAAGATTCGTACGCTTGTCATCGGCCTGGCCGCTGCCAGCTTTTCCCTGGCCGCTTTTGCCCAGCAGCCCATCGTCATCAAGTTCAGCCATGTCGTCGCCGCCGACACCCCGAAGGGCAAGGGCGCCGAGTTCTTCAAGGTCAAGGCCGAGGAACTGACGAAAGGCAAGGTCAAGGTCGAGGTGTACGCCAACAGCACGCTCTACAAGGACAAGGAAGAGATGGAGGCGCTGCAGCTGGGCGCCGTGCAGATGCTCGCGCCCTCGCTGGCCAAGTTCGGCCCGCTCGGCGTCAAGGAATTCGAGGTGTTCGACT
>CAYYHO010000203.1:0-3869 GCA_964471725.1 uncultured Methyloversatilis sp.
GGTAGCTGTGAATCTCGCTGCGGGCGATGTCGGTGATGACTTCCTCGGAGGTCGGCTGGACGATGAAGTCGCGCGCGTGGCGGTCCTTGAGGCGCAGCAGCTCGGCACCCATCTTGTCCCAGCGCCCGGTTTCCTGCCACAGCTCGGCGGGCTGGATGACCGGCATCAGCAGCTCGATGGCGCCGGCGCGGTTCATTTCCTCGCGGATGATGGCCTCGATCTTGCGGATCACGCGCAGGCCCATGGGCAGGTAGGAATAGATGCCGCCGGCGAGCTTCCTGATCATGCCGGCGCGGGTCATCAACTGGTGCGAGACGACTTCGGCGTCGGCGGGGGCTTCCTTGAGGGTGGCGATGAAAAACTGGCTGGCGCGCATGTCGGGCTCTCTGCTGCTTGGTCGGGAAAACGCAAAATTGGGCGATGAGCGGCCATTTTAACCGTCCGGTCGGCTTCCCTGAATGGGGGGAATGTGGAACAATCCCTACCAGACAAACATTTTGAGGTTGCAGCATGCTCGATCGGGAAGGTTACCGCCCGAACGTCGGCATCATCCTGACCAATCAGCGCCACGAGGTATTCTGGGGTAAACGGATTCGCGAACATTCCTGGCAGTTCCCGCAAGGGGGCATCAACAAGGGGGAAACCCCCGAGGAAGCGATGTTCCGTGAGCTTTACGAAGAAGTCGGGCTGCTGCCCGAGCATGTGCGCGTACTCGGGCGCACGCGCGATTGGTTGCGATACGACGTTCCCAAGCACTGGGTACGCCGCGAATGGCGCGGCGCCTACCGGGGACAGAAGCAGATCTGGTTCCTGTTGCGGCTGACCGGCCGCGACAGCGACATCAGCCTGCGCGCGACGGCCAAGCCGGAGTTCGATGCCTGGCGCTGGAACGCGTACTGGGTGCCGCTGGATTCGGTGATCGAGTTCAAGCGCGTGGTGTATGAGCAGGCGCTGACCGAACTGGCGCGGCTGATCTTCCATCCCCAGGAGCGTATGCCGAAATGGCCGCAATGCAGTGTGCCGGCAGCTGCCTGCCCGCAAACGACCGGGGAATGAGGGCGCCATGAAGCGGTCGATCGCACTGTTGGCGGGCCTGCTGATGGCCGGCTTCGTGATGGCCGCCGCCCAGGCCCGCGACGCGGACGACCCGGATGCGCCGAAATGGGTCGAGGCTGAGTTGCAGTTGCCGGCCTTCCCCGAGGAGGCGAACCTGCGCGAGTTCCACGTCAGCGAGTTGACCACGCACAGGTTCTACATCGACGCCGCCAGCCTGAGCGTGGGCGCGGATGGCGTGGTGCGTTACGTGCTGGTGGTGCGCACCAGCGGCGGCGCCACCAACATCAGCTATGAGGGCATCCGCTGCGCGGGCAGCGAGTTGAAGATCTATGCCACTGGCCGTGCGGAGCCCGAGGGCGGCAAAGGCGGACAATGGAGCGAGACGCGGCGCAGCGAATGGCGGCGGATCGAGAACAAGCCGGTCAACCGGCACCATGCCGCCCTGACGCGCGGCTACTTCTGTCCCCTCGGTACGCCGATCCGCACGCCTGCGGAGGGTCGGGAAGCGCTGCGGCTGGGCAGACATCCGGAGGTGAGCCGGCATGAGCGTTTTTGATTCTTTCATCCTGCAACTCGACCAGGCGCTGCGCACGGTGTTCGTCAGCGCCCCCACGGTGCGGCCCATGCCGGGCGCAACGCTGCCGGAAGGCGAGCTCAGCGAAGCGGAGCGCAGCCATGTGGCGGCGCTGATGCGCGTCAACCATGTCGGCGAGGTCTGCGCGCAGGCGTTATACGCAGGCCAGGCCTTCACCGCGCAGGACGGCAGCGTGCGGCAGGCGCTCGAGCATGCGGCGCAGGAAGAAACCGAGCACCTGAACTGGACGGAAAACCGCATCGCCGAACTGGGCGGGCGCAAGAGTCTGCTCAATCCCCTCTGGTATGCCGGCGCCTGGACGATGGGCGCGGTGGCCGGGCGCCTGGGCGATGCGGTGAGCCTGGGCTTTCTGGTCGAAACCGAGCGCCAGGTCGAAGCGCATCTCGACGGCCACCTGTTCCAGCTGCCGCTGACGGATCTGCGCTCACAGGCCATCATCGAGCAGATGAAGGCGGACGAAACCGCCCATGCCGCAACGGCCCTCAGCCTGGGCGCCGGCGAATTGCCCGCGCCGGTCAAGGGCTTGATGAAGCTCGCCGCCAAGGTGATGACGACGACCGCCTACCGGATCTAGCTTTCAACTATCTCCCATGTGTGGGTGACTTTGGCCGTTTTGCCCAGCATGATGGTGGCGGAGCAGTATTTTTCCGCCGAAAGCTGCACCGCCCGTCCTACGGTTTCCGGCTTCAACCCACGTCCTTTGACCACGAAGTGCATGTCGATGCGGGTGAACACCTTGGGGTCCTCTTCTGCCCGCTCGGCAGACAGGCTGACTTCGCAACCGGTCACGTCCTGACGGCTTTTTTTCAGGATCATGACGACATCGAAGGAACTGCAGCCGCCGGCGCCGGCCAGCAGCAATTCCATCGGCCGCGGCGCCAGGTTGCGGCCGCCGGCTTCCGGGGAACCGTCCATGGGCACCATGTGGCCGCTGCCGGTTTCCGCAACAAAGCTCATGCCATCGTGCCAGCGTACCGTGCATTCCATTTTTGCTCCCCCTGATTTGTAAGCTGCTGCATTCTATGCGCGCCCTGCCGCCGGGGCGGCGCATGTGGCGACACGATCCGGCGGCCCGGTGCGATTGGCCGAAAAACGATTGACTTTCCTTGGTTTCTTCGATTATTATGCGCGGCTTTCCGCGTTGCGGGCACCGTTGCATTGTTTATCGCATTGTTTTATTTATGGGCCGGCGCGCTTTGTGAAGCAGTGTGCAGTGCATAACCCGCAGTGAATAACCCGCAGTGAATAACCAAGAGTAGCAGGGATCCTCCATGAAGACTTTTTCCGCCAAACCGCATGAAGTCAAGCGCGACTGGTTGGTCGTTGACGCGACCGACAAGGTGCTCGGCCGTCTGGCTGCCGATATCGCCAGCCGCCTGCGCGGCAAGCACAAGCCCGAATACACGCCGCACGTCGATACCGGCGACTATATCGTCGTGGTCAACGTCGACAAGCTGCGCGTGACCGGCAACAAGGCGCAGGACAAGAAGTACTATCGCCATACCGGTTACCCCGGCGGCATCTACGAAACCAATTTCCTCAAGCTGCAACAGCGTTTTCCTGCGCGCGTGCTCGAAAAGGCCGTCAAGGGCATGTTGCCCAAGGGCCCGCTGGGTTACGCCATGCTGAAGAAAATGAAGTGCTATGCCGGCGCGGAGCACCCGCATGCGGCGCAGCAGCCCAAGATTCTGGAACTCCGACAGGATTAAATGATGGCAGCCAATTACTATTACGGCACCGGCCGGCGCAAGACCGCCGTCGCGCGTGTATTCATCAAGACCGGCAGCGGCAAGATCGTCGTCAACGACAAGCCGGTGGACGAGTTCTTTTCGCGCGAGACCGGCCGCATGGTCGTGCGTCAACCGCTCGAACTGACCCAGCACATCAATACCTTCGACATCATGGTCAACGTGACCGGCGGCGGCGAGTCCGGCCAGGCCGGCGCCGTGCGCCACGGTATCACGCGCGCCCTCATCGAATACGACGACACGCTCAAGCCGGCATTGTCGAAAGCGGGTTTCGTGACGCGCGATGCACGCGAGGTCGAGCGCAAGAAGGTCGGCTTCCACAAGGCGCGCCGCCGCAAGCAGTTCTCCAAGCGCTAAGCTTTCATCGCGCTCAAGTCCGTGCAAAATGCCGCCTCCGGGCGGCATTTTTCATCTCCGGCATCCGCAACAGAACGGGCCGCTCAGTGGGCAACCCAGCGGGCAACCCAGCG
>CAYYHO010000204.1:0-3841 GCA_964471725.1 uncultured Methyloversatilis sp.
CAGGCGGCGCCTAACTGGCAGCCGCGCCAGGCCGACCGAGGCGGCGACCCCGAGTTCGGCGGCGCCGAGGCGCGTGCCGGCGGCCAGGATCTCCATGCCCGGTGCGATGTCCTCGCCGGCGCGGCGGATGTGGTCGCCCGGCCTGGGCAACTGGTTGATGATGACTTTGCCCTTGCCGGCGTCGCTGCAATGCTCCTGGATCACCACGGCATCGGCGCCGGCAGGGATCGGCGCGCCGGTGAAGATGCGCGCGGCGCTGCCCGCCACCAGCGCATGGCCGACCCGGCCGGCGGGGATGCGCTGCTCGACCGGCAGGATGGCGCCTACGGCGGGGATATCGGCGCAACGCACGGCATAACCGTCCATCGCGCTGTTGTCGAGCGGCGGCACCTTGATCGTCGCCCGTTGCGCCTGCGCCAGGATGCGGCCGCGCGCGGCCTGCAGCTCGACCGTCTCGGTTTCGGTTACCGGCACGGCGCCGGCCAGCAGTTGTCCGAGGGCCTGTTCGTAAGTCAGCATGGCAATTCCAGGAATTCGAGGATGTAGCGGGCAATGGCATCGACGTCGTTGAGGTCGAGCACCGGCAGTTGGCAATCCAGCGCTGCGGCGCCGGCATCGCTGGCCACCGCCACCACGTCCGGGTTTTCGCGCCAGATCGGCGGCTTGCCGTGGGCGGGGCGGTGCACTTCCAGCTTGGGAATCGGCGAGTGCTTGAAGCCTTCGATCAGCACGAGGTCGCAGGGCGACAGCACCGCTAGCTGCTCGTCGAGCGAGGGTTCGGGCGCGCCGCGCAGCTCGTGCATCAGCACCCAGCGCGTATCGCAGGTCAGCAGCACCTCGCCGGCGCCGGCGGCGCGATGGCGATAGGAGTCCTTGCCGGGCTGGTCGACATCGAAATTGTGATGCGTGTGCTTGATCAGCGAAACCTTCAGCCCGCGCGCGCGAAAGCGCGGGATCAGCTGCTCGATCAGCGTCGTCTTGCCAGCGCCGGAATAGCCGGCAAAGCCAAATACCTTCATGTAAATGCCTTTATGGAGCCTTGACGCCCAGCACCGGCGCGAAGCCGCCGCCGGGGGTGCGCAGATTGGCGGTCTGGCCCTGCCAGAGCCGCGCGGAAACGAGTTGCACCCTACCACTATATACATAGTTTCGGAGGTCCAGCTTGAGCGCGGTCATTTTTCCGTCGATTTCCACCTGCCGTTGCGAGGGCGGCGCCAGCGCCTGCGCCACGTAGTCCCCCTGCAGGACTTCATCGAAGACGCGGCGGGTGATCTTGTCGCCGCGGTAGGCCGCCTTCGAGCCGTAGCCGCCGGCCGGCTTGAAGAACAGCTGGCGGCGACGGGCCCAGAAGTCGTCGGCGCGCGCGGCAGCTACCCGCTCGGTGCGCGGAATCGCGGCCAGCAGCAGTTCCCGCGTGGCCGCGGGGACGCCCCAGTCGGCCAGCAACGCGGCGTCGGTGAGCGCGCAGAGGTTGCGCTTGTCGGCGTAGAGGGCATGGGCGAACGGGTGCGGCGTGACGACGGCGACGCCGCGCAACAACGCCTCGCGCAACACCGCATGGCGGTTCTCGCCGAGGTTGAAGTCGGTGAGCCGGTTGTAGACCAGGTCGATCTTCTGCTCCCCCTTGGGCCCCGAGTGCCAGAGGCCGCCGTGGCACAGCATCAGCTCGCCCGGATCGCAGACCAGCGCCTCGAGTCCGTGGCGGGCGAACAGGCGGCGGAACAGTTCGAACTCGGGATGCAGGAACTGCTGTTCGGGATCGTCATCGACGATGGCGACGGTGCGCCACGGTTGATCGCCGCGCTCCAGCCGCCATTCGTTGCGGAACATCGCGATGAACATTTCTTCCGGATCCTGGCGGGCCAGTTCGCCGGGCAAGACGATGGCCGCCTCATCGCAGCAGTCGCGCTGCGCGCGGGCCAGCACGGCATTCAGCAGCCCGCCGCCGGCGTTGGTGTTGATCTCGATGAGTTGGGGGCCGCTGGCGCCGACATGGAAGTCGTAACCGAAGAACACGCCCCTGGCCTGCAACTCGGCAAAGGGACTGGCGCCGATGCCGATGTGGTCCCGGTAGGCGGGCAGGGCGGTCACCTGCTCGATGGTGGCAATCGCGTCGGCCATGAAGGCGAGGTCGCGCGCCCCGACGAACACGCTGACATCGGCGAACATGTGCGGCCGCGGCGCGATCACCGTGTCCCAGAAACCGGGCGCTTCATGCTCCAGGGCGCTGCGCAGCGCGGCGCGATCCAGCGACTCGCAGAGACAACCGGCGTTGAGGTTTTCGGCAAGCTTGCGGCAATCGGTCATACGCTATCGTTCTCCGACTCAAAAAAGGCCTCGACATCGGCCAGTTCGCGGCTGCGGCGCATCGGCGGCAGGGATTGCCAGATGCGGCGGCCGTAGGACTTGCCGGTCAGGCGCGGGTCGCAGACCATCAGCACGCCGCGATCGACCTCGTCGCGGATCAGGCGGCCGGCGCCCTGTTTCATGCTGATCACGGCACGCGGCAACTGTACCTCGAAAAAGGCATTGCGGCCCTGGCGCCTGTACTGTTCGATGCGCGCCGCGAGGACCGGATCGTCCGGCGGGGCGAAGGGCAGTTTGTCGATCACCACCAGCGACAGCGCCGCGCCGCGCACATCGACGCCCTCCCAGAAGCTCTGGCTCGCCACCAGCACGGCATTGCCGAGCTGGCGGAAACGCTCGAGCAGTTCCGACTTGGCGCATTCGCCCTGCAGCAGCAGCGGCATCTCGGCGCCGGCGGCGGCAATCCGGCTGGCCAGCAGTTCGTGGATGCGCCGCATGGCGCGCAGGGCGGTGCACAGCACGAAGGCGCGCCCGCCGGCGGCGCGGATCGCGGGCCAGGCGGCCTCGACCACGGCCTGCGCATAATCGGGATGGTTCGGGTCGGGCAGGCCCCGCGGGCAGTAGAGCAGGGCATGGTGCGGATAGTCGAAGGGGCTGTCCCAAAGTCCGGTGGCGGCTTCGGTGAGGCCAAGCGCCTGCTGGTAATGGCTGAAATCCTTGCCGACCGCCAGCGTCGCCGAGGTGAACACCCAGGCGCGCGGATGCCCTGCCAGCTGGCGGCGGAAGATGTTGGCGACCGACAGCGGGGTGAGGTTGAGGGTCACGGCGTAGCTGCCGACATCGACCCAGCGCACTTGCGCTTCTTCTTCCGCTTCTGGCGCCGTCCCGCCAGCGCCGACTTTTTGCGGCGCTCCAGCCCTATCGACTTTCTGCTCCTGCCAGTGGCGCAGTTTCAGGATGGTTTCGCCGCAGCGCTGCAAACAGTTGGCGAGGCCTTCGGAACGTGCGGCCTGGCTTTCGAGGTGCTTGCCCAAAGCGTCGAGCGTCGCCTGCAAATGGGCCAGCGCCGCCACGGCCGCTTCATGGGCCTGCCACTGGGCGAAGGACAGGCGCATGGCTTCGGGGCGCATGGCCAGGCGCAGGTCCTTGGCGGCTTTTTCGAGGGCGCGGGCGGCATCCTGCAGGGGCGCGTAGTCCTTGGCGGCAGCGATGCCTTCGAGCTTGACGTCGCGCGCGAGGTCGAGCAGCTGGCCGGTGGACAGGGATTCGCCGAAGAACAGGCCGGCCACCTCGGGCAGCTGGTGGGCCTCGTCGAAGACGACGGTGTTGCAGGCGGGCAGCAGCTCGCCCATGCCGTCGTCCTTGAGCATGAGGTCGGCGAAGAACAGGTGGTGGTTCACCACCACGACGTCGGCGGCCAGCGCCTCGCGGCGGGCGGCGGCGACGAAGCACTCCTTGATGTAGGCGCACTCCTGGCCGAGGCAGTTGTCGCGCGTCGAGGTCGCCAGCGGCCAGGCGCCCGAATCGTCGGGGA